>CAZRIC010000120.1:0-4508 GCA_964600095.1 uncultured Muribaculaceae bacterium | reverse complement strand
CATAATGATAGAAAACACGAACTTTTTATATCGAGTATTAATATGCTTAAAATTATGATAAAATATTTCTATAGTTAAGTTAATTTATGTCCATTTTACAATTTAGGAGTGTAGATTGTGAAAATAAAAAATAAAATAGAAAGTATAAGAAAAATTAATGAATTAAAACTTAATAGATTTCCTGAGCAGGTATTTCATAAAGGAGAAGAAGAGAAAGTTATAGAATTTTTAAAAATGTATCCCGCACTTTATTATGCGATTAGAGATAAATCTAAATCTGGTGGTGTTTTTAAATTAAAAGTTCCTTATGATAAAGTTTTAGAGAAAATTAGAGAATATAACTTTTTTTCTATTAATGTTAGTTCCGCTAACTATGTTGATAATCAGTTATTAGTGGGAGAGATAGAGTTTTTATCTAATGGAGAGATATATGCCATTTTATCTACAGATCCTGCTGCCTCTGTAAGAGATGCTCTTAGTAACCCAACATTTAATCTAAAAACTGATATATTTGATAGAAGGTTAAATATGATTCCAAATTTTGATTTTATTTATCAATATATTATTTCTAATGGACTTAATGATGTAATTGTAGAATTTTCTTTATTCGATACAGAAGTAGGTATTAATAATGAGAAAATAGTGGTGTATGAATTGAGAACTCATTATTAATAAAAAGTAGGAAGGAGACAATCAGTATGAAGCTAATAACTGTATGTGGAAGCTTAAAATTTCAAGAAGAAATAAAAAGAATATCAGAACAATTGGAATTACAGGGAAACTGTGTTATTGCTCCTATTTATCCTACAAATCCTAATAAAGATGCTTATACAGAGGAAGAAGCAAATGTGCTTGATGCCATGCATAAGGAAAAAATAAAAATATCAGATGCTATTTTTGTCGTTAATATAAATGGTTATATAGGTAGTAGTACAAGAAGTGAAATTGAGTATGCGAAATCTTTAAATAAAGAGATTATGTATTATACAGACATGATAAATTAAAAGGGATGAATTTATGAGAGAAATAGAATTAAAATTTAAAGTACAGAATATGGACAATTTGTTAGATAAATTAAAAAAATTAGATTGCAAAATTGGAGAAGTAGTTTTTCAAAATGATACTATTTATGTAGTTGATTTAAATCATGTAGAAAGTGTTGAGAATTCTATTTGGCTTAGGGTTAGAAAAGAAAATGAAAAAGTAGAATTAAATTTAAAAAAGCAAAGTTCTAAAATTCAAGAATCTAAAGAAATAGAATTTGAAGTAAGTTCTTATGAGAAAGCTAATCAATTACTGGAGACTTTGGGATATCAAAAATGGGTAGTAGTAAATAAGAAACGTAGATACTCCAATTATCTAAATTATAATTTGTGTATAGATGAAGTAGAAAGATTAGGTACTTTTCTAGAAATAGAATTATTAGTAGATGAGGAAGATAAAAAAGATTATATTTCAGATCTATTAGAAGTAGCTAAACTTTTTGAATTATCAGAAGATGATATTATAAATAGTCATTATGATACGATGATTTCTTTATTAGATAAAGAAGACTAGGAAAGTTTTTGTCAAATTTTTTAATATATAATTTTTAAATATATTACTTTTGTTATAGTAAAACATAGCACTTATAAAACGTAAAGAAAATGTTAGGAGGAAATGTATGGAGAAGTTTTATTTAGAAAAACCAACTTTTAATCGAAAAAATGATGCTTTAGAATATATTCACGAGTTTTTTGAAACTAACTCTGGTATTCATGGAGTAGGGAGTTTAAATAAATATATTGATGATTATGAAGGATGGCTAAGATTTATAGAAGAAAATTGGAATAGGCAAGTAACTGATACTTGGGTGCCTTCACACACTTATTTTTTGATAAGGAAAAGTGATGATAGAATAGTTGGTATGATTGATATAAGATTAGCTTTGACAGAGTTTTTAAAAAAGTATGGCTTTAATATAGGTTACAGTATTAGACCAAGTGAGCGTGGAAAAGGATACAATAAAATTAATTTATATTTAGGTCTTCAAATATGTGCCGATTACGGTCTTAAAGAAGTTTATTTGGATGCTGATTTAGATAACCCAGCTTCATGGAAAACAATGGAAGCATTAGGTGGAAAAAGAATTAAGGAACATATCGACGAGGAAGATTCTACTAATGTCATGGTGGACTATGTCATTGACGTAGAAAAATCTTTAGAAGAATATCGTTCTGAATTTGCTCCATACATAGATGAGTCAGAAAAAGTTAGGTAAATCTTCAATGATATAACTTTGTAATATATTACTTTCGTAATAGTAAAATATGATACTTATAAAACGTAAAGAAAATGTTAGGAGGAAATGTATGGAGAAGTTTTGTTTAGAAATACCAAGTATACAGAGAAAGGAAGATGCCTTAAATTATATAAAAGAATTCTATGAATATAATTCTGATATTAATGGTGTAGGAGGGCTACATAGGTATTTAGATAATTATGAAGAATGGCTAAAAAAATTAGAGTCAGATTATACTAGAATCCCTAATGAAGAAAAGGTTCCGGCTAGAACTTATTTTTTAGTAAGAAAGAATGATGATAGGATTGTCGGAATGATTAATATAAGGCTTGCGTTGAATGAAAGATTAAGAAAATTTGGTGGAAATATAGGTTATTGTGTCAGACCTACAGAAAGAGGAAAAGGTTATAATAAAATAAATTTGTATTTGGGTCTTCAAGTATGTGAATCCTATGGAATTAGTGAAGTTTTTATGGATGCTGATTTAGATAATCCAGCCTCATGGAAGACAATGGAAGCATTAGGTGGTACAAGGGTTAGAGAGTATTATGATAATGAAAATGCACATTGTATAGTAGTGGATTATACGATTGATGTATCAAAGTCTTTAGAAGCACATAGACAAGAGTATGAACCTTATATAGCAAGTGGTGAGAAAGTAAAATAATACTTTCTTTTTCGAGAAGTAGCTTAATTTGGTAGAGCACTTGGTTCGGGACCAAGTGGTTGCAAGTTCAAATCTTGTCTTCTCGACCAAAGTAATAAATAAAAAAATATTAGTTTTTACTAATGTTTTTCTTTTAAATAATTTTCTATTTTTTTCTTTAATTCTATCCAGTTAGAAACTCTTTCGATATTATCACTTTCAATACTCTCATTCATTTTAGTAGTCATTAAAAATGTTTTAATTCCATGTTCTTCTAATTCTTTACAAGTATCAAAACTATCTTCAATAAAGATTTCTATATGGTTTTCAAGACAAAATTTTAGTTTGTTAGAAGCATTTATAATTAATTTATCATAAAGAATATGATATTTTTTTAGAGAATCTATGGTTATTTTTTCTGTATCGCAATTTTTAATTCCTAGCAATCTAGCTGTAATAAAATAAATTTCATGATTCTGTTTTAATCTTTTAATAACATTTTCTGCATTTTCCATAGGGTATGATTCTTCTAAGATGTTTTTATAGTAAGTATCAAAAAAGTGAAACTTGGTTTGTTCATCCCATCCATATAATGCTTTTAGATAATATCGATTAGTAATAAGCCCTAGATTTCCATTAATACCTTTTCCTCCAACTACTTCTTTATCATAGATATCTCCATATTTTAGCATAGCTTTCACAGTTATAAAAGTAGTATCGTCTATGTCAATTCCGATTCTCATATCATCACCTATAATCATTATGAGGGAAATTTTTTAAAATAGCAAGATATCGTCTAGTATTTTTAAAAGAAATAGTTTAAAATAAAATATGTCAAAGAAATGATGAATTGATTTTTTAATTATATTACTATTAGGAGGTTAAAAATGAAATGTTTAATTGCGTCAGATTTACATGGTTCTTTTTATTATGTTTCTAAATTAGAAAAAATAATTGAAAGAGAAAGACCAGATAAAATTATTTTACTTGGTGATTTATTATATCATGGTCCTAGAAATCGCTTACCAGAAGAATATGATACTATGAGAGTGATTGACATTTTAAATAAATATAAAGATTCTATTGTAGCGGTAAGAGGAAATTGTGATGCTGAAGTAGACCAAATGGTTTTAGAGTTTCCAATAATGGATGATTATCGATTGTTAGAATTAGATGGTTTGAAACTTTGTCTTACACATGGTCATATTAATGATAGAGTTCCTTATCAAGATGCCATATTACTACAAGGACATACCCATGTTTATTCACTTACTCCAAATTTTATAAATCCTGGTTCTATTTCTATTCCTAAACAGAATCCAGAACATACTTATATTCTTTATGAGAATAGAAATTTTAAACTGTTTGATCTTGAAGGAAAATTGTTAGAAGAATTATCTTTATAGGTTGATTTATTTGACTTTTTTGAAATTTATGTTATTATATATAAGTCAAAAAAGGGGGTTTTTTGTATGGAATATAATATTCACTTAAATATGCGAAAAATCAATAAATTTCAAAGACAGTTAAAACTGACACAACCAAGTGTTTTAAGTTATGTCGATATGGATCCAGATTTGC
>CAZRIC010000119.1:0-4521 GCA_964600095.1 uncultured Muribaculaceae bacterium | reverse complement strand
GCTTCAATAATTGGAATTCCGTCTGTTTCTTCTAGTGTTGGAAATAAATATAAATCCGATCCACTTAAAGCACTTTTAATTATAGAAGATTCTACATAACCTGCAAAACATAAATTTGGAAGTTTGGTTTGAACTGCTTTTTTTATCTCACGAGGAGAAGCCCATAATGGACTATATCCAAACCAAATAAACTTATATTCGGGAAGTCTTTTTGCAAGTTCAACAAAATCTAATATTCCTTTTCTTTTAATATAAAGTCCAATTCCTACAATGACTTTGTCTTTCTTTTGATATCCATATTTTTCCCTAAACTCCATACCAGCTTCTTTATTTTTCTCAAAAAATTTAGTATCCACTCCATTACTAATTGCTTTGATAGGACGATCCATATGGTAATTTAATAATAAACGTTTTGAATATTCTGTTGGAGTAATAATATAATCTCCCAATTTATAACATGTAATTAACCATTTTTTAAATAAGGGAGAAACTAAATTACTAAATAAAAAAGAGTTTCTAAAATCTTCTTCTGTTGAATGAGCATGATAAACAATTCTTTTTCCATTACGTTTTGCTTTTTTAGCATATAAATAAGATTTAGGACCATAAAAGTTAATATGTAAAATATCATAGTCATCTTTTAAATTAGTTGTATATTCAATATGATTATCTTCTAAAGACTTTTGTTGATGCTTAATTGCTTTCCCAAGTCCAGATTTACTAATTGCTTTTAATCCTTCCGTATATAATAGTATTTTCATAGTAATCACCAACTTCATTATATCATGTTTTATTCTAATTTAACAAGTATTACATCCTTGCCAATTTTTTCAATCTGATTCCATTTGATTTCTACTATGCGATTGGTAAAAAAAGAAAATAAGAAATGATATTTTTCTACCATAATTCCCCGCATATTACCATTAGCATCTATATGAACATCAATAATATTTCCAATTTTTTTACCATCATTTATATTCACGACATCTTTTTCTTGTAAATCAGATAGATTCATACTACCACCAATACTATTTTATGGCATGAAAAAAGATTTAGACTACTTGAGTACTAAATCCTCTTCCCCTTTCCATTTCATTCGTAATAGTATTCTTTGAATATCATCAATATTATAATTCATATACATTTCTTTTGCTTCATATAACACATAAACATAAGTATGAGTTCCCTTAAACTCTACAACACTTGCATAATATTGAGTTTCTATGTCTTTCTTTGTTCCACTATATAAAGTAGAATAAATAATACGGTCTTGTGTTTCATTCCTATTATAATTTTTAACGATTCTATAAGAACTCATAGTAGCCGTATTTTCTTCTATTTTTTTCTTGAGTAACCCTTCAGCACTCATACCATCCAAATCAGATTGATGATAAGTATTCATAGATAAATCGGCAGAATCTTTGGTAAGCGCTAAATCATTTTCATTACTATCTACTTGTTCCCATCTTTTAGGTAGAGAAAAAGAGATATTATCATCATCTAAGGCATATATCGTTTGCCTAGATAAAGAATTACAGCCACATAAACTCATAAGAAAAATCATAAGAATACTAAATTGACATATTTTTTTCATAACCTTATTCCCCCTTTGTACTGATAGTTTTCTATTATATTATAAAGTATGTAAAAATTCAAGAAAAATATACTACAAAATAAAAAATGGTTACTTTTAAGAAACCATTTTTAAAAAAGATTTAGGAATATCTAACTGAAATTGATAAATTCTATCTTCTTTAGGATAATAAAAAGATAATTCATAAGCATGAAGCATTAGCCTTTCACTATTATCCTTAATTCCATATTTTTTGTCCCCTAAAATAGGATTACCTAATTCTTTCATATGAACACGAATTTGATTTTTTCTTCCTGTAGATAAGGAAACATCTAATAGAGTAATATTATTTTTTTCTTTCAATACTTGATAATGCGTAATAGCAAGCTTTCCTCCTGATTTGCTACTATATACAAAAGTATTTTTGTCTTCTTGTAAATAACTTTTTATAGTTCCTTCTTTTGAAACATGTCCATGTATCAAAGCAACATATTTTCTAGATTTTACAATCTCATTCCAATTATCCTGAAGATCATTTTTGATATATTCTTTCTTAGCAAATACAACAATTCCTGACGTTTCCTTATCTAGTCGGTGAATTACAAATACTTTTTCATTCTTCTTATGAAGATACTCATAGACTTGATGATATAAAGTTTCTACTTTTTCCTTAGGAGTACTAATCGTTAATAGCCCACTTTTTTTATTAACCACTAAAAACTTATCATCTTCATAAATAATAGAAAAAGGTGTAGAAAGAACTTTTTCTGTTGTAATAGTAACCTTATCACCAATATGCAAAAAATGAGGAAGTTTAGGGCTTTTCCCGTTTACTAGAACTTGTTGATGAGCAACCATACTCTTTAATTTTTTATTAGAATAATCTGTATTTTCTTTTAAAAAGAGTAGAATCTCTTTTTCTTCTTTTACATTTATAATTCTTTTCATTTTTTTCTCCCTTTCTTACATTATAAAAGAAATTTTAAAATTTGCAAGAAAAAACTAACTTTCTAATAAAGAAGTTAGTTCTTCTATTCTCTTATTATCCATAGCAGGTACCCCTTCTAAAGGATAAAGAATTTTTAACTTTTTATATTTTTCAACACCATATAAATGATAAGGTAAAAGTTCTACTTTCTCTACTATTGGAAATTGTTTGATATATTCTTTCAATTCTAAAATTTTCTCTTCACTATCATTTAATCCTGGGACGATTACTTGTCTAATCCAAACTGGTACTTTCTTTTCTTTTACTACTTTTATAAATTTTTGAAATTCTTTTCTATCATGGCCAGTTACTAACTGAAAATCATCTTCCTTTACAGCTTTAATATCTAATATTACCAAATCTGTATAGTTCAAGATTTCTTCGTATTTTCCAGTGCCTACACCAGCTGTATCGATTGCTGTATGAATATCAATTTCTTTTAATTTTTTTAAAGAATCAATCAAAAAGTCCGGTTGTAATAAAGGCTCTCCACCACTAAAAGTAACACCACCATTTTTATAATAACTTTTATTTTTTAAAGCTAGTTTTTGAATCTCTTCACTAGTGATAATAGTTGCGCCAACTCTATCCCACGTCTCTGGATTATGACAATATAAGCATCTTAATTTGCATCCTCTAGTAAATACTACCATACGAATACCAGGACCATCTACAAGGCCCATGGTTTCAATAGAATCTATATAACCTTTCATTAAATTGTTCCATGGAAAGTACGATTGATAACTTCTTGTTGTTGTTCTTTACTCAATCGATTAAAACGTACTGCATAACCAGATACACGAATCGTAAGAGTTGGATACTTATCTGGGTTTTCCATTGCATCTATTAAAGTTTCACGGTTAAGAACATTTACATTTAAGTGCTGAGAACCACGTGTGAAATATCCATCCATAAGATTTACTAGATTGTTAATTTGTTCCTCTTCTGAATGACCTAAAGCTGATGGAACAATAGAGAATGTATTAGAAATACCATCTTCACAACAATCTTTATATGGAATCTTAGCTACACTATTTAAAGAAGCGATTGCTCCATTTACATCTCTTCCATGCATTGGATTAGCTCCAGGTGCAAATGCTTCTCCTGCTTTTCTTCCATCTGGAGTAGATCCTGTTTTTTTACCATATACAACATTAGAAGTAATTGTCAAAATAGATAAAGTGGCTCTAGCTCCTTTATACAATGGATGAGATGCTAATTTATCATAGAATTTTTGAGCTAATTCTACACCGATAGAATCTACTCTATCATCATCATTACCATATTTAGGGAAATCTCCTTCTACTTCAAAATCTATTGCAATACCATTTTCATTACGAATTGGTTTTACTTTTGCATATTTAATAGCAGATAAAGAATCTACTGCTACAGAAAATCCTGCAATACCAAAAGCCATTAATTTTTCTGGATCTGTATCATGAAGCGCTAATTGACCTGCTTCATAAGCATATTTATCATGCATGTAATGAATAATATTCATCGCATCTACATAAGTTTTAGCTACTTTATCTAGCATTTTATCATAAACATTCATAACTTTATCATAGTCTAAAACTTCATCTGTCATTTTTTCAAAACCGTCAACTATTAGACCACCTTTTACTTCATCTTCGCCACCATTAATAGAATATAAAAGGGCTTTAGCTAAATTGCAACGTGCTCCAAAGAACTGCATTTGTTTACCTACTGTCATAGCAGATACACAACACGCAATAGCATAATCAGAACCGTGTAATGGTCTCATTACCTCATCATTTTCATATTGAATAGAATCAGTCAATATAGAAATCTTTGCGCAATATTTCTTAAAATTTTCTGGTAAGTTATCAGACCATAAAATTGTCATATTTGGTTCTGGTGCTGATGACAAATTAATTAATGTATGTAAATAACGGAAAGAGTTCTTTGTTACTAAAGATTTTCCATTTTCTAACATACC
>CAZRIC010000118.1:0-4535 GCA_964600095.1 uncultured Muribaculaceae bacterium | reverse complement strand
ACCTTTCACCAATTCTAAATCATCTGGATAAAAGATAATAATATTCATGCTCGATATATAATCGCTTACTTTTTTAATAGAACTATCATCTATTTTTAAAAATTTATTGCGATTATCTATTGTAATTTCTAATTTTTTATCTAATACTCCCCCACTAATCGCACCTATAATATGTAAGGATTCTTTATCTTTCATAATTAAGTTATTATCAATAAATGATCTATGAGATTTTGTAAGACCTAAAACATATATGCTTTCTAATAAATTTGTCTTTCCTTGGGCGTTATCTCCATAGATAATATTGATACCTTTGTAAAATCTTGTTGCTAATTTTTCATAATTACGAAAATTATGTAGTTCTATTTTTTTTAAAATCACATCAATACCTCATTTTTTGCATAAAACGTCTCCTAATTAAAAATTACCCCTAACTAATACTCCTATACATATATACTATTATATCACAAATAAGCTTGAAAAAATAAAAAAATAGAGTTTTTTCTCTATTTTTTTTCATTTTTTAGTTCATATAATTTAGCTTTTAGCATAGTGGCTCTACAAACTTGGTTTTCTATAGAATAATAAGAAATTGGAATCTCTACTTTTGATTCATTTTGAAAAAGAATAACTGTTCCCCCATCTTTTGATTGATAGTCCTTTATTTTATTCAAAGAAATCCAAGCATTATCCAATTTTCTAGTAGAACTAGTAGGAAAAAAGATTAAATTTCTACTTTCTTCTATAATAATTGGATATTTAGATTTAATACCTAATAGATATTTTGTTCCTTCACATCTTCCATTATAACTACTTCCATAAAATTTACAATTAAAATCTATAATTTTATGCACATTCTTGTTCACAACATATTCTGTTTCTTCTTCATAGACTTTTGAACTTTTGTCATTAATTGGAATAATAGCTAAAGTAGAAGAATTAATTTCATATTCATCTAACATTTGTGCACCTCCTTCCCTCCTTTTTAAGAATAATTCTCTTATACTCCCCTACTTTGTCAAATTTTGCACAATTATGTGGAAAATATAAAAAAAAGAACATATTTTTTGTTAATATGTCCTAATTGGTAAAATTAATTGTATTAAATTCTCACTTTGTCCATCTGTAATAATAATTGGTTTTATCTCACCATTATACTTTATTTCTATTTCTTCACTATCAAATACTTTAATAGCATCCATCATAAATTTAGAACTAAATGCGATTTTAACTGATTCCTCTATTTTCTCTGGAATTTCCACCTTCTCCTCAACATTTCCAATTTCTGGAATATTAGAAGATATTAATAAATAATCCCCTTTATTTTCTAACCGAATAATATTTTTTTCCTCTTCATTAGTAAGTAATGATGCCCTATCAATCGCATTATAAAAAGCATTCAAATTAACCTTAATCGTAGTTAAAAATTCTTCTGGGATTAATTGATTAGTATCTGGATAATTACCATTGATCAATCTTGACATGATGATTAAACTATTAAAATTAAAAATAATTTTATTATTAAATATATGTAATTCTAGAGTTTCTTCGTCACTATTTAATAAACGTGTTACTTCTATTAAGTTTTTAGCGGGAACAATGATATTAATATCTTGATCTATTGCTTCTGACAATTCTATCTTTTTACGAGCTAAACGATAAGAATCGGTAGCTGTACATTCTAATTTATTTCCTTGAATATTAAAGTTAATACCAGTTAATACTGGACGAGATTCTTGAGTAGATGTTGCAAAGATGGTTTGATTAATAATTGTTTTAAAAGACTGTTGGTTAATAGTAATTGGATTTTTACTAAATTCTAAATCTAAATTAGGAAATTCTGATACATTATTACAATTTAATTTAAAAGAAGAAGTTGCCGTTGTTATTAATAATTGAGATGACATAATTTCTTCTAAATTGATAATTTCATTAGAAAGTTTTCTAATAATATCATAAATATATTTACCAGATACGACAATATCCCCTTTTTCTTCTATCTCTTCAATATCTTTTGCATCGATAAAAGTTTTTATTGCTATTTCATTATCGGTACTCATCAAATATAAACCTTCTGCTTTTAAATCGAATTTAATACAATTTAAAATTGGAATTAAATTTTTAGATGATATTCCCTTAATAACATAATTTAAGTGTTCCATTAATATTTTTTGTTTAATTTTTAGTTTCATAAAAACCTCTTTTCTTTTTTATTTATTATATTATTGTTATTATAGATGTGCATAGATGTGCAAAACCCTGATTTTTATTCTTTTTAAAGGGAAAATGGTATGTGCATAAAATTTTTTTATGAACATTTTATACACATTTTTAATGTATTTTGTTGATAAGTTTTTGAATTTCATTATTTAAGGCTTCATCTTTTAAAATTTCATTTTTTATTTTATCAACAGCGTGCATAACAGTAGTGTGATTTTTGCCACCAAATTCAATTCCAATTTTTGTAAGATTCTCTTCTAAGTAAATTCTACAAATGTACATAGCAATTTGCCTTGGAATTGCGATATTGTTTGTTTTCTTTTTACTTTTTAAATCTTCTGGGCTAATATTATAATTTTCACTAACAATTTGAATTACTTGATCTATTTTATTTTTAGCAACAATGGTTATGACAAAGAAGTCTTTTAATGCTTCAATTGCTAAATCTAAAGTAATGGCAGAACCATTCATGATAGTAGCATAAGCATAAACTCTAGTAATAGCCCCTTCTAGTTTTCGAATATCCCCTACGCAATTACTAGCAATATATTCTTTTACCTCTTCAGGAAATTTGTTTTCTAGTTCTTGCATCTCTATTTTCTTATTAATAATATTCATTCTAAGTTCAAACTCTGGTGGTTGAATATCTACTTGTAATCCCCAGTTGAATCTAGTCTTTAATCTTTCCTCTAACTTTTTAATATCTTCTGGTGATCTATCAGAAGATATAATAATTTGTTTCTTATTATTATATAGTTCGTTAAATGTATTAAAAAATTCTTGCTGAGCACTTGTTGCCCCTACTAAATTATGGATATCATCAATAATTAGAACATCAATATCTCTATATTTATTTTTGAATTGTTTTGTTGCTTCTGTATTATTTTCAATAGAATTTTTTCTACAAATTTCGACGAAATCAGATACAAATTTATCACAAGGAATATAAAGAACTCTCATTTTTTTATTATTTTCTGTAATAAAGTTCCCTATTGCTTGCATTAAGTGTGTCTTCCCTAGCCCACTAGATCCATATATAAATAAAGGATTATACATGTTTCCAGGTTGTTCAGCAACAGCTAAAGCACTTGTAGCAGCAAATTTATTACTGTTTCCTAATACGAAATTACTAAATTGATACTTTGAATCTAGATTGGATTCAAAATTATTGGATGGTATCCCTATTTCATCAGTATTTACTACAATTTCATTTTCAAGTTCTTCTTCAATATAAAATTCGAATTGAAAGTTCGTTCCAGTACATTCTGCGAATTTTTCATCAATTAAATCAATATAGTGCTCTTTTAAATTCTTTTTATGAACATGGGAAGGCACTAATACTTTTGCTACCCCATTATCCAATGATATTAGCTTTGTTTCTGAAAACCATGTTTCATAAGAAATATCAGAAAGCTGATTTTTGATTTTTTCTAAAAATCCCGTCCAAATGTTTTCTAAATCCATACAATCACCCCACTCTACACCATTTCTACCTATATTCTACACTATTTAAAATAGAAAAGAAAGAAAAATGTGGATAATTTTTAGATAAACTTTTTTATACACATCATTTTTAGTATAAAAAAACAATAAAAATAGAGTTATGCACATTTTTGTGCCTTTTTTATTAACAAAAACATCTATTCGGTATATAAAATTGTGCACAATTATGTTCATAAGTGTGGATAATAGGGTAAAAAACCACATTTTGAATGTTAAAAAAATGTGCATAACTCATAATCTAGCAAAAATCAACAAAATTTTTAAATTTATAATAATAGGAGAAAAATTAAGAAATGTTTGACAAATAGGGAAAAAATATATATAATTGATAAAGCAAGCAGGGAATATATATATTGGAGGTGTGAAAAATGAAGAGAACTTATCAACCAAATAATCGTAAAAAAAGTAAAAAAATGGGTTTTTTCGCTCGTATGGAAACAAAAATTATTAATAATAGAAGAAAAAAAGGGCGTAAAGTTTTATCTCATTAGTAATCCACTGAATCGTCAGTGGATTTTTTCTTTATAATATATAGAATTGGTGTGATTGTATGAAAAAGAAAAATATAGTGAAGAATAATCATGATTTTCAACGTATTATTCATGAGAATAAGCCATATAAATATAAGGACTATATTATCTATTTAGAAAAAGTAGAAGAGGGGGAGTTCCATTTTGGAATATCTGTTTCTAAAAAATTAGGAAATGCGGTTATGAGGAATCGGTTGAAAAGGCAGATACGCTCTATTATTCAAGAAAAGGACTATCAAAAAAACTTTAATTGTATTATAATATTAGGCAAGGGAATTCTGAACA
>CAZRIC010000117.1:0-4539 GCA_964600095.1 uncultured Muribaculaceae bacterium | reverse complement strand
AATGCATTTCTAATGTTCATATCGGAATTCATTAATTCTTTTATATTAAATACAATAAACTCGCTATTTGCTTGAATTGTTGTATGCCCATCAAAATAATATCTAAGTTCTTTGATTAATGGTCTAATTTTTAATTCCAATCTTTCCAAAACATCACGTTCTTGTGTTCGCTCTGGCATAGATAATATTTTTCCCTTTATAGTAGCATAAACATCTTTTAATGTTGGATAATCTTTAGATGTCAACTTTGTAAAATCAGTGTCAAAATTAATATTAAAACGTCTATATGTTTCTTGAAGAATTTCACTAAACATATTTGTAACATCTTCCTCAACAGATGGATCATAATACTTTAAGAAAGCTTTTACAGATTGTAAAGTTCTTGTTAAAGTAGTGTATCCTAAACCTTGCTTAATTTCTTCCTCATCAGCATCCATAACAACTTCAAGTGGATTTATCATACCAAATTCTCCACCTTTACCTAAGCTGATGAAATCACCACCATATAAGTGACACATATCTTCAAGTTCACCTTCTGGATCCATTACAACTACTTGATTACTGTTACGCAAATGACTTCTAAGTAACAATTTAGCAGCAGTAGATTTACCACTACCAGAAGTACCTAAGATAATCATATTGGCATTGTTTCTATTATGTTCTTTCTTAATTTGATATAAAAATTGATTAAATAGAATAACTCCACCAGAGAAATCCACTCCAAGTAAAGTAGCAAGTCCAGGATCTTTGATACTATCAAAGATAAATGGATACATTGCAGCAATTGTTGGAGCAGGTATTGGTGTTCCAATTCTATCCTCAATATCCTGTTTTGGATAAATAGGCAACATAGACTTCAATACTTTTTCTTGTTCAAATCGTAATGGAATTGCTTTCATTTCCATCGCTTCTAAATAGTTCCTAACTTGTAATTTTTTTACAGTTAACTCATCTTCAGAATTAGCAGTTATCATAATATGCATTTGAAAATCATATATTTTAGCCTGACTAGCTGCTAATTCAGAGACAAATTGTTCCAATGAATCATAGTCTTGCCTAATTCTCTCTTGAATAGTTCTATCATGTTCATCTTGATATCTTTGCTTTAAATCTGCAATTTCTTTATTCAACATCTTTTGAATAGAACTAAAAGGTAGTGGAATATTTTTAATAACTAACTTAATACCTGACATAGATGTTAATGATGATAGATATCCTGGATAAATATATTTTGGATATCCAATTACAGTTAAAATAGTTGCATGTTTGTCACTTATAACAAAACTTGCTGGTTTAAACTCCAAGCCTTTAGGAGCAATTTGACTTTTAACATCCATCATGATAACACCGTCCCAAATTCTGTAGTTTGTCCACCATTTAAGAAGTTATCTAATATCATTCTTAAATCATCATTTGTTGTTTGAAATGCAGTTAACCCCGCATTAGCAAAGTTATTAATTAAGTTTCTAATTCTTTTATTAATTAATTCTCCATCTTTTTCCTTAAATAATAAGAAATATTCCGTATCTACTACATTATTATTAGTAAACATATTAGCTTTATTAATATCATCATTAATAATCTTCCTACGGGCTGGATCAGTAGTTGTATTATATAGCAATTGCAACTGTGATAAATAAACATTAATGTCTACTGGACGGTCTGCTACTACTGTCCAAAATTCATAATCTATAACATTATAAACTGTTTTTAAATTAGTAATGATAGCATTCTGCATTCCAGAATCCAAAATGAAAATATTTCTAGGCATAATTTTTACACCTGTTACCTTTTGACCATTATCTAGTATAATTTGTCCATTGGTAATACTTTTTACAGGAACATCGTCCTCTGTATATTTACTTCTCGCTGTCGAATTTGCCATTGTTAAAACACCATCCTCTCCATATAAAATGTTGTCTAGTTGTATAAAATGTAAATGCTATTCTAATAAAAGTTCTTACATTATGATAATTAGGTATAGGCATTACTAGGAACCCACATAGACAACCAGGAGCAATTGCTATAATAGCATATAGCAATTGATCTACTGGAAGTAACATAAGTAATACTAATGATACTATAACACCCACTATAAAAATTCCTAAATCTAATTCATTAAATAGTCCAAATATTAACATAGACTTTTTTGAATTGGCTGGTATTAAAAATGATTGATTCATTATTTATCACACCCTTTTTATTATTTTTGACCTGCTCTTGATCCATATTTATCAACATCTTGTAAATGCTGATTATTGTAGTCAACACCCTGCTGGCTTCCAAGAGCTTGGTTTTTAACAGATTTAACATCCATACTTTCAGGATGAGTAGCTCCAGTAATTTTTGTAAATCCTTTTATAGCAGCACCTGCCTCGTTCATGGCACCTGCCAAGGCACTCATATGTTGCGCTAATCCTTCTAAAGCCTTATCTTGTGTTTCGGCAGCAGATGCATCACGCATTCCACCACCAATACCTTTTGCGATAGTACCAACATCTGCTTTAGTTCCATCTGAAAATGTAGTATCGGCTCCTTGCCTTAATATTTTTTCACCAGTTCTTGCATCTTTTACATAAAAATCAGTTTCTTGAACTTTTGCACTTTTAATAAGTTGACCACCATTTGCAGCTATTTCTTTGATTCGCTGATCTTTTGCTTCTTCCCAAAATCTAGTTTCTTTATAATCACCACGAGAAGAGGCGGCGGCAGCCATCTTAGAAGCAAACTTAGCGTAAGCATCAACGCCTGTAACCACTTTTTCATATTCAGCATAATCACTCTGAATAGCTTTTAATCCATCAGAAACAGCCTTTGCTTTTTCTCCTGCTGTATGAACTCCAACTTTTTGTTGTGCTTTAGAGAGCATCATCTCATGCCATTTTACACCATCATCAAGTCTATCAGCACGTGATTGTTTTGCTTGCATAGCTGCACCATAAGAAGAAGCCCAGTTTTTACCAAATTTTTCACCTTTCATACCGCCTAACGCAGCTCTACCCATTGCACTAAGTCCACCTGCTAAACCACTACTAATTCCTTTTAATCTGCCAAAACCTTTATTTGTTGTAAATCCAGTAATAGCATTAGAACCTAAAGCAAGACCTCCTGCAACTCCCATTGCTGCTGCAGTTCCGCCTACTCTTTTCATCGCTTTTCCACCTAACATATCATCCATTCTCTTTAATGGATTAAGTGAAAAGTCACCTGTTCCTTTAATTCCAAATGTATCTTCTAGCATTTTCGGTAATTGTTTTGCAAAAGTTAATACACCAATAATTACAAAAATACAAACCCACCAGTCAGTTATTCTTTCACCAGTTACTACATCTTGAATTCCCAAAGAAGTAACTTTTGAAATTAAGAATACTGCTAAGTAAAGAGCTAATAATCTAAGAAATAAACTGATATAAGTTGTTCCACACTGTTTTAGCCATTTACCAAACATTCCATCTTTCGATTTTGGGTCAATATAAGAAAGAATTGGAATTGGAGCAATAAGTTGATAAAATGCTAGTTTTACACTTCTTACTGCAACATCAATACAGAACATTAATAATACCCATAATACTGCAACTCCAACTGCCGTACTCAAAGGAAACATATAATCAACTAAATATAAACCATCAGAATCTTCTTTTTCAAGCATTGCAATATCATGTTTAAACATTAAATAAAAATTTTGTCTCGCAACCCCTTGTGCGTAAGTCTGATATAAGTCTGAAGCATCTTTAGCACTCGTTTTTTTCCAATAAGTACCATAAGTACTACTTGTAGGATAAGGATCTGTATCATTGCTAACATCTCCAAAACAATCTTTATTTAATTTAAATACCCCACTTCCCTTAGGCCTTTCTACTGCAGTACCATCCTCATTATATTCATAGGTAATTGCGCAACTAGCTAAATTAGCATCCCCGTCTTCATTATACAAACCATTATAATTGGGCTGGAAAAAGGTATACATAAGAATAAATTTCATTTTTTCTCCAGCAGTATCTATAGTACTGTTATTATTAACTTCTCCAAAAATTAATGCTGCTAAAGTATTATCTTCTAATAACATTGCTTGTAAAGCATAAGCTTCTTTAAACCCATAAGGAATTAATACAAGCATAACTAATGAAATAATTACTCTTTTTACAATAGAAGCAAAGCCTTTATCTTTATCAATAAATTCATCTGGATTTAAAATATACATTATAAGAGACAAACTTATTTTGAATAGCATAAAAACACCAATTAAAGCATATATTCTACCATAAATTTCATCTATAGTTTCACTACTTAAAATAGTAGTACGAGAAATTCTTAATAATAAGTCATATACATTTCCTACGCCTTCATATACTACCCTATCAATATTAAAAAACAATGTTCTTAAAATTTGCACTATATAATTCATAAAAGATGCTCCTTCTAGTTTATTATATCAAAAAAAAACTATTAAATAAATAGTTTTTCCCTCTTTAGTATGAAAACTCTATAAACAGAAATTATTAACATCAATACCAAATATTCCTAATAGGAATTCTAATG
>CAZRIC010000116.1:0-4562 GCA_964600095.1 uncultured Muribaculaceae bacterium | reverse complement strand
ATAAGTCTATTGGAAAATTAGAAGTTCCAGAAGATGATATTAAGTCAGGAGAGGAATCTGTCCAAGACTTAATTAATAAATATAATAAAGAAGTAGATGAAAAGTTTAAAGTAAAGGAAACAGAATTGATGAGTGTTTAGTTCATTTAAACTAAAAAAGTTTTTATTGACATATCTATCAAGCAAGAATTCGTTAGTTGTATAAAAAGAATTTTGACGAATTCTTTTTTTTATGCTAAAATATCTATCTCAAAAGGGGGAAAATGACAAATGGAAAAGGGGTTACGTTTTTTTAAAAATACTGTAGTTGAGGAAAGAAGAAAAATTAGTGGAAAGAAAATGGTTGTTTCCTTAGAAAACTGTATTTTTTTATCACCAAATGATTTTCAAAATTCATTTCACTCATCTTTAGTATACTTTTATATTGGGGATAAAGTCCGTTTTTTAGGAACATGGGCGACTATTAAGGAAATTATGTTTGATGAAAATAATACTGTTCTTTATAGAGTAGAGTACGATAGTGGTTTACAGATATCCGTTTCACAAGATCTTTTGCAAGAAGAATTGGAAATGTTAAAAAAGAAAAAAGAATTCAAAAAGGATAGAGAAAAAAATCAATGTTCTCAAAGTCAACAACAGAGTAGTTCTATAGCTATTCCTACTCCATTAAAAGTAGAAAGTCTTCTTCCAAGTATTTCTGTTACGACAGATATTTCTAAGAAAGTGGGAAAACAATTGGATATCACAGTAGGAGAAATTTTTAAATTTTTAAGTTTACAGGATTCTCGAAATGACTTAGAAAAGTTAAATAATATTTTAAGAATTTATAAATTTTTAGTTCAAAATCCTTGCTATGATTTAGCTATTGCAAAAGATAAATATCCTGATATTAGTCTAGATTCTATTGAAAAATATCCTTATTCTAAAACTAGAATTATTGCTTTAGCATTTCAGCATTTATTAGAAAATGTAGGGGTTAAAAGTCAAATTGTTGTATCGACATCATTAAATAGCATGTCTACTCATAATACTTTATTGATTTCTTTTGATGGAAGAATGTATTTCTTTGATATTGAGCAAGAAAGAAATCTTAGTATGAGTGATTTTTCAATGGCTGGTTTAGGTTTCAGAGAATATTCTTCAAAATATCGAATTTTGGGCATTTTACCACCAGATGAGAATGAAGAATTGTTACCATTACCTTCTACTGTTTGTGAGAAAAAAATTAATAGTATGATTATAAATGGTTATTATCGAATGATTCCTGATTTATCTTATCCTTTAGAGGAGAAAGAAAAACAAAAGAGAATTGGACAAAAATAAAGGAGTAGGTAGTTTGAAAAAATTAGAAGAATATGAAGTACTAAAGACTACATTTTATAGAGGAGAGTATTTATTAAAATATATTGCTAGACATCCAGATATGTCTGAGTTAGATAAAGAAGCGATAAAAGCGACAATTATGAATGCACTAGTATATAAAGGTTGTATTCAACCAGAAAAAGAATTTTTAGATTGGGATGCTTTAGCGATTACTAACGATAAAAAGGGATATCCTTATGAAGAATACCCTTTTATAACAGGGTATCCTTTATGGTTAAAAGAAGAAGCAAGAAAAAGAATTATTAAATGGTCAGGTTCTATTCCTATTTCTGTTCATGCTGCTCGTCCATCAGGTAGAGTTACATATTGTATTTATGATGCTAATATTGTCATGAGCGTTTTCTTTGATGATTTTAGTTTTATAGAAGCTTCTTATGATTCTCCAACTAGACCTGGCATTAGAGTAGAAGGAAGACCTTTTTTGGAAGTTACCATGGGTGAAAAAATCTATTTGGTAGATACTATAACAAAAAGATTTTTTGAAGAAAAAGAATTTTTACAAAGATATCATTTAGAGGTTACTTATCGAATTAACAAGAAGAATTTTACTTTAGAACAACAAGAAATTTACCGAGAACAAACAGAAGATAGAAAAAGGGAATATAGTAACTTCTTAGCTTTTTCAAAGCCTATGTTAGGTACTTTTTCTACAATCCCTAATTTTGAAGAGTACTGTTATGAACTAGAGGTAAGCAAAAGTATTTTTCCAGCATCTTGGGAAGAAGCAGATAGATTGATAGCAGAAAGTGAAGCCTTTATGTCAAGAGAAATTCCATGGCAATTTGTGAAGAACAATAATTCAAAGCCTCATGAAAGTTAGAAAAGAATTCTTATGAATTCTTTTTTGTAAACCAAGACTTTTTTTCCCATTTTGTTTGCACTACCAACACATATTTGATATAATGAATAAAGGTGATAAAAGTGTTTAAGGATTTAAGAGGAAAAGAAAAAAAAGAAGTAGATTATCAAGCAGCTAATGAAGTTTTAGGATTGACAAAAAAAATTTTAGAAGTACTTTTAGTACTATTAATTATTTTGATTTCATGGGTTGCCCTTAGAATTATTTCGGAATTAAAGGTAAAGGCTACTATTTTAACGATTTTAGGCATATTAAGCCCATTATTCATAGGAATTATTGTGGCTTGGTTACTTAATCCATTTGTAAAGTGGCTAAAGAAATATAAGATAAAAAGACTGCCAGGAGTTATTATTTCCTATATACTATTAATTGGAATTATTGCACTTTTTATGGGTACATTAATTCCTGTCTTATATGAGCAAATTATAGATTTTGTCGAAAGCTTACCGTCTTTATTTTCACAGATAGAAGAATGGCTAAATGGAGCTTTTGTGAAATTAGAAAATATAGAGAACTTAGATATTGCTTCAATCAAAGATAATATGATTGTAACTTTAGAAGGATTTGGAAAATCTCTAGCTTCTTCATTGCCAGGATATGTTTTAAATTTTGGAAAGACTCTTATTTCTGGACTTAGTACTTTTTTAGTAGGTTTAGTGATTGGTTTCTTTTTACTTTTAAGTTTTGAGAATATTGAAGAAACATTTATTTATTTATTCCCTAAAAAATTTCGTAAAGATGCAGATTCTTTGTTTGGAGAAATTAATACTTGTTTAAAAAATTATGTAAGAGGAGTAGCTTTAGATGCTCTTGTTATTTTCATTATATGCGGAGTTGTATTTAGTATTATTGGTTTAAGGGCACCTTTATTATTTGCTGTTTTCTGCGCTATTACAAATGTTATTCCTTATATAGGACCTTATATTGGTGCAGTACCAGCTGTAATTGTAGGCTTTTCTATTAGTCCAACAGTAGGATTATTAACAACAGCTTCTATTGTAGTTATTCAGTTCTTTGAAGGAAACTTTTTACAAGAATATATTATGAGTAAGACAACTAAGTTACATCCAGTAACAATTATTATCGGTTTATTGTTATTTGGTCATTTCTGGGGAATTATTGGTATGGCTATCTCCGCACCAGTAATTGGAATTTTAAAAATTGTATTTAACTTTTTTGATAAAAAGTGGAAATTATTAGATTATGTAGATGATATAGAAATGGAAGAAAAAATTGAAGAGGTGAAAGAATGAAAAAAATAGTTGCGATTGTAGGAATGTGTGGAAGTGGTAAATCTATCGCTTCAGATTTATTAGAAAATATGGGGTGGAAAAAGGTTTATTTTGGTGGAGTCACCATGGAAAAACTAAAAGAAGCCGGATTAGAAGTAACTCCTGAAAACGAAAAAATGATGAGAGAGGGACTACGTAAAGATTTAGGCATGGGAGCTTATGCTAAAATTTTACTTCCTCGTATCTTAGAATATGCAGAAGAAGAAAATACAGTATTAGATGGTTTATATTCTTGGGATGAATTAAAAATTCTTCAAGAAAAACTGGAGGATAAATTAACAGTAATTGCTATTATTGCCGATAGAGAGTTACGTTATGATAGACTTAGTAAGAGAGAAATTAGACCATTTACAAGAGAGCAAGCTGTAGCTCGTGATATTGCTGAAATAGAAAATTCTGCTAAGGGAGGACCAATTGCTATGGCAGATTATTATATTGATAATAATCACGATTTAGATAGTTATAAAGAAAGATTACTTTCCATCATAGAAAATATATAGAGGTGACATATGAACTTAAAAGATTTATACATCGACTTTTTTGTAAGTCATGGACATAAGCAAATTCCAAGTGCACCTGTAGTTCCAGAGAATGACAATACGGTATTATTTAATACTGCAGGTATGCAACCATTAATTCCTTATTTATTAGGCAAAAAACATCCCCAAGGCACAAGACTTTGTGATTATCAAAAATGTGTGAGACTTACAGATTTAGATGAGATTGGAGATAAAACTCATCATACTTTTTTTGAAATGTTAGGTAATTGGAGTTTAGGAGATTATTTTAAAAAAGAGAGTATTGAATTTAGTTTTGAATTTTTAACTAAAGTTTTGCATATTCCTTTAGAAAGACTGGCTGTTACAGTATTTGAAGGGAATAAAGATATACCTCGTGATGAAGTAGCAGCTTCTATGTGGAAAAGTCTGGGAATATCTGATAAAAGAATTGCTTATCTAGGTGTAGAAGACAATTTCTGGATTGCTGGTGAGGCTGGACCTTGTGGAGGAGATACAGAAATATTCTATT
>CAZRIC010000115.1:0-4610 GCA_964600095.1 uncultured Muribaculaceae bacterium | reverse complement strand
GGTATGGAAGATTATATTTTCCGTGTAGTTGTTCCAGAGCAGACACAAATTGAAGTAAAAGATGGTGTAGAAAAAGAAAAAAAATCTAAAATGTTTCCAGGTTATATATTAGTAGAGATGGTTATGACTGATGAAGCATGGTTTATCGTACGTAATACACCAGGTGTTACAGGCTTTATCGGATCTTCTGGTAAAGGTGCAAAACCATTCCCATTAACACCACAGGAAGTAGATAAAATCTTAGGTAATATGGGTATGAGTAGATTAGATATTGGTAATGAGGTACAAGTTGGTGATACTGTTCGTGTTATTAATGGAGCTTTTGCTAATATGTATGGTAAAGTTAAAAATATCGATTTAACAACACAGAAATTAGAAGTTGCCCTAGATTTATTTGGACAAGAGACTATTGTTGAAGTAGAATTTAATGAAATTGAAAAAACAAACTAAAAAAAGTTTACAAAAGTGTTATTTTATGTTATTATGTAAGGGCTATGTGGAAATTCATAGCTTTTAGTGGGAGAGTTTTAAATAGCGGATTCATTAGAACCACGGCGAAAAAATTTATAGGAGGTGTTTTTCGTGGCACAATTAGTTAAAAAGATTAAGTTACAAATTCCAGCGGGAAAAGCTACACCTGCTCCACCAGTAGGTACAGTTTTAGGACCAGCAGGAATTAATTTGCAAGAATTTTGTACAAAGTACAATGATGCAACTAAAGATAAAATGGGAGATATTTTACCAGTTGAAATCAATGTCTATGAAGATAGAACTTTCGATTTTGTAATTAAGACTCCACCAACTGCATTCTTAATTAAGAAAGTTGGAAATATTAAGAAAGGTTCAGCAACTGGATCTAAAGGTGTTGTTGGTAAGTTAACAAAGGCACAAGTTAGAGAAATTGCTGAAATTAAATTACCAGATTTAAATTGCTATACTGTTGAAGAAGCAATGAAAATCGTTGAAGGAACTGCCATTAATATGGGTGTTTCTATAGAAGAATAATAAAATTAAACATAGGGATTCCTATGTGGGAGGAAAATCCTCTTTCCATCACTACCACACGAGGAGGTTAAAAATATGAAAAAAGGAAAAAAATATGTAGAAGCTGCTTCTAAAGTAGAAAAAGGTAAATTATATACAAAAGAAGAAGCTGTTAAACTAGTAAAAGAAACTAGTACTGCTAAATTTGATGAAACAGTTGAGTTGGTTTTACGTTTAAACTTAGATACTAAGAAAGCTGATCAACAATTACGTGGTGCAACTGTATTACCAAATGGTATTGGAAAAGTAAAAAAAGTATTAGTTCTTGCTAAAGGTGAACAAGCAAGTCTTGCTAAAGAAGCAGGAGCAGATTATGTTGGAGATACTGATATGATTGAAAAAATTGAGAAAGAGAATTGGTTCGATTTTGATACTATCATTGCTACTCCAGATATGATGCCACAACTTGGTAAAATTGGACGTGTTTTAGGACCACGTGGTTTAATGCCAAACCCTAAAACAGGAACAGTTACGATGGACACTAAAAGAGCAGTTGAAGATGTTAAAAAAGGACGCGTTGAATATCGTACAGATAGTTTCGGTAATGTTGCTGTATCTATCGGTAAGGTTTCTTTTGATGCAGACAAGTTACAAGGAAATATGGAAGCATTTATTTCTTTAATTATCAAGACAAAACCAGCTGCTGTTAAAGGAAAATATATTAAGAATATTAGTATTTCTACAACTATGGGTCCTGGTATTAAAATAGATTCAAGTAGTTTTGAAATTTAATATTGATAAACCAAACAAAGTATGTTATAATAGGCTCATGTGAGCAAGATAGTACCGTAGACAGTAGGGGATGAAAATCTTAATTATCCTACCGAGGAACTTAATTTTATTAAGAAACTCTAAAGTCCCTACGGTAAGTGGGGACTTTTTAACGGTATTACACAAGATAAGGAGGTGTAATATGGCTAATCAAAAAATACTAGATCAAAAACAAGCAGTAATTGATGAAATCGTAGAGAATGTAAAAAATTCTAGTTCTTTCATTTTTATGGAAAACCATGGATTAACAGTTGCTGAAACTATGGAATTAAGAAGAGCTCTTAAGGAAAGTGATTCAGAACTAAAGATTTATAAAAATACTTTAGTAAATCGTGCATTAACTTCTATGGATATCAATTTATCTGACGAGTTAAATGGTCCAAAGATTGTAGCATTTGGTAAAGATGCAATCGAACCAATTAAGGCTGTTGCTAAATTCGCAGAAAAACATCCTAATTTGGAAATGAAATTAGGTCTTGTTGATGGTGAAATCACTGATCTAGCAACTTTAAAGAAATTGGCTACTATCCCATCAAGAGAGGGATTACTTACAATGTTTGCTGGTGGTTTAATGGGTATTGCAAAAGATTTCGCAATATGCTTAGACTTACATGCTAAAAATTTAGAAGAAAAATAAAAATTAAAGGAGGATTTAAAATGGCAAAATTAAGCGCACAAGAAATTATTGATTCTTTAAAAGAAATGACACTTTTAGAGATTAAAGAAGTAGTAGATTTAATGAAAGAGGAATTTGGTGTTGATCCATCTGCAGTAGCAGTTGCAGCACCAGTTGCAGGAGCAGCTGCAGCAGCTGAAGAAGGACCTTCTTCAGTAGACGTAGTATTAGCAAGTGCTGGTCCTAACAAAATCAACGTTATCAAGATTATTAAAGAAATCACTGGATTAGGATTAGGTGAATCTAAAGCTATCGCTGATAACGGTGGTGTAGTTAAAGAAAAAGTTTCTATGGATGAAGCTAATGAAATGAAAGCTAAATTCGAAGAAGCTGGCGCTACTATTGAATTAAAATAATAAATATGTAAAAGAGGTTTAGCCTATGTCGTTTTTCGGCATGGGCTTTCACCGTCTTATTGAGTGTAGTAGGAGTGAAGTTGATGTCACACTATTTTATAAATGATGATTCTATTAAAAGTGAAGAAAAAGTAACGAAGGCAGTCATTCAAGGACAACTGTTTACCTTTTGGACAGACTATAATGTATTTTCTAAGAGCGGACTTGATTTTGGTACTAGGACACTTTTAGAAAGTATAGATATTGATGGTTTAAAAGGAAAAATATTAGATTTTGGTTGTGGATATGGTCCTATTGGAATTTTTTTAGCCAAACATGGTCTGCAAGTAGATATGGTAGATATCAATTTGCGTTCCCTTCATTTAGCAAGAAAAAATGCTGATGTGAATGGGGTAAAAGTTTCTATTTTTGAAAGTAATATTTATTCTAATGTTACAGAAAAGTATGATTTTATTATTACTAATCCACCTATTCGAGTAGGTAAAAAAATATTGTATGAAATTTTAATAGGGGCAAGAGAGTATTTAAAAAAAGATGGAGCTTTGATATTTGTAATTCATAAAGATCAAGGTGCAAAGTCAGTAATAAAAGATATGTCAGAATTTTATCAAGTTGAGGTGTTAGAAAAAAACAAAGGTTTTTATGTAATTGCTTGTAAATTGCATTGACAATTTGATGCTATTTTGATAAAATTATAAATTGGTGGCATGTATTATTCTGCCTAATACGTGCATTCTAAAAAATTTAGTTTATGGGGTGAAACAGTGGCTTATACAGTTAAAAAATTCGGTGATTACCGTGAAAGAAGAAGTTATGCAAAAACTAAAAATGCAATTGAATTGAACAATTTATTGGAAATTCAAAAGAAGTCATATGATTGGTTTATGACAGAAGGAATTAATGAGGTATTTGAAGACATTTTTCCAGTGGAAAGTTTTACTGGAAATTTGACTTTAGAGTTTGGAGAATACTCATTCGAAGAGCCAAGATATTCCATTAAAGGTTGCAAAGATCGTTATGCGACATATGCAGCTCCTTTAAAAGTGCAAGCAAGATTATTCAATCAAGAAACAGGAGAAGTAAAAGAACAAGAAATCTATTTAGGAGATATGCCTATTATGACAGAAAGTGGAACTTTCGTTATCAATGGTGCAGAACGTGTTATTGTATCTCAATTAGTACGTTCTCCTAGTGCTTATTATGGCAAGGAAATAGATAAGAAAAATGGAAAAGTGGTTATCACTTCCCAAATTATTCCAACACGTGGTACTTGGTTGGAATATGAAACAGATGCAAGAGATGTTATTTATGTACGTATTGATCGTACTCGTAAAGTACCAGTAACAACTTTACTTAGAGCATTAGGTTTATCAAATGATGCTGATATTTATGATTTATTTGGAGAAGATGAGTATCTTGCTCGTACAATTGAAAAAGATGCTAATAAGAATACAGATGAATCATTAATTGATATTCATTCTAAATTAAGACCTGGTGAACCCTCTACTTTAGATAGTGCTAAGAACCAATTAATTTCAAGATTTTTTGATTCTTTCCGTTATGATTTAGCAAAGGTTGGTCGTTATAAATTTAATAAAAAATTGAATGTAACGGAAAGATTACTAGGTTGTAAATTAGCAGAAACGATTAAAGTTGGTAAAGAGACTATCGCAGAAGCTGGGGATATTGTAACAAAAGATTTGTTAGAAAAATTAAAACCAGTTTTTGAATCAGGTTATGGTGTTAGAGAGTCTTTAATTAAT
>CAZRIC010000114.1:0-4625 GCA_964600095.1 uncultured Muribaculaceae bacterium | reverse complement strand
TATTAATACTGTGGCAGCAATTATTGGAATGATTCCAGAAGGATTAATTTTACTAACTAGCACAGTATTAGCTGTCAGTTCTGTAAGGCTTGCTAATAAGAAAGTGTTAGTACAGGAACTTTATTGTATTGAAACGCTAGCTCGTGTTGATACGATTTGCTTAGATAAAACAGGTACAATAACAGAAGGAACTATGGAAATTTTAGACATGATTTCTTTTAAGGATGATAATTATCCTTTGTTAGATGTATTAATTGCTATAGCAAATTACAATCAAGATAAAAATACAACGGCTTTAGCATTAAAGGAAAAGTTTGTTGGTAAGACTAAGTATGAATTAGTTGAAAAGTTGGATTTTTCGTCTAAACGAAAATATTCAGGAATGACATTTAAGGAACATGGTACTTATTTACTAGGGGCACCAGAGATTCTAACGAAAGATAAAAAAATATTGGAAGAAGTTCATAAATATTCTGATTATAGAGTACTACTTTTGGTACATAGTGAAGATTCTTGTAAAAAAGAACTTGGTAAAAATGAACCTATTGCTATGTTAATAATCCGCGATAAATTAAGAAAAAGTGCTCCTAAGACTTTAAAATATTTTAAGAATCAAGGAGTAGATGTTAAAATTATTTCAGGAGATAGTATAGAAACTGTTTCTAAGATAGCAGCTCGCGCTGGACTTACTTCTTTAAATGCTTTAGATATGTCAAAAATAACGAAAGAAGATAATTTAAAGGAACTAGTAGAACAGTATAATATATTTGGTAGGGTTACTCCTAGTGGAAAAAAAGATTTAATTCTTGCTTTAAAAGCTAATGGTCATACTGTTGCTATGACCGGGGATGGTGTAAATGACGTATTAGCATTAAAAGAAGCGGATTGTAGTTTAGTTATGGCTAGTGGTAGTGATGCAGCAAGAAGTGTCAGCCAATTAGTATTGTTAGATTCTAATTTTGATGCTATTCCTAAAATTGTTAATGAGGGAAGAAGAACTATTAATAATCTTGAAAGATCTGCTACTTTGTTTTTAACCAAAACAATTTATTCTACTTTGCTTGCTATTCTGTTTATTTTTATTCGAATGAGTTATCCATTTCAACCAATTCAATTAAGCTTGAATAGTATTGTTGCAATTGGTATTCCATCATTTATCTTAGCTTTAGAACCAAATCATAGTCGTGTACAAGGAAGATTTATTATCAATGTAATTCGTAAGTCGATACCAGCAGCACTTACTATTATTGTAAACATTATTAGTGTTATGCTATTTACTCATATTTTTCATTTTAATGAAGAATATGCTTCCACAATGTCAATCTTTTTATTAGCATTTACAGGATTTTTATTGTTATTTAAAATTTGTTATCCATTTAATTATGTAAGAGGCATTTTATTTGGAACATTAATTGGAATTTTTCTAGGAGGAGTAGTAGGACTTCCAAAATTATTTGAGATAGTGGTTTTAACTCCCTTTATGTTTTTGTTTGTAGGTCTTTTATGTCTACTAGATATTCCACTTTTTAAAATGCTAACACTTCTTTGTGAGAAGAAAATATTTAAATATGAAGAAAGGATTGTAAAATAATATGAACCCATTACTATTAACTTTATTGGTAGGACTCTTTATCTTAGGAGGAACTTTACTAGGATTTTGTACGAAAAATAATAAAAAAATTGTGAATTTGGCAATTGGAATTGCTTTTGGTGTCATAGTTGCTTTAATGATTTTAGAATTAATTCCAGAAGCTTATGAAAACTTAAATATAAATACATCATGGAGAGCTATTGTCATTTTAATTACAACTGCTTTGATTGGAATTTTAATTATGAATATATTGGATAATTTTGTTCCTCATCATGAGCATGAGAGTCATCATAAACATTCTCATAGAGATGACACTTGTCATAATGAACATTTAAGTCATATTGGAATTTTAGCAACATTTGCCCTTGTTATTCACAATATTATAGAAGGAATGACTTTATTTGTAACAGCTACTTCTTCTATGAATGCTGGCTATTTATTATGTGTAGGGATTGGTCTACATAATATTCCATTAGGACTATTAATAGCAGGAACTTTACATACTAAGAAACAAACAATTATTACTAGTGTTCTACTTACTTTATCTACTTTTGTAGGAGGAATTATTATGCATTTTATTGCACCAATGATTAGTGAGTTTGTGGTAGGACTATTTATTGCTTTAACACTTGGAATGTTAATTTATATCGCATTTATTGAACTTTTAGGTCAGATGATTCATAGTGAAAATAAAAAATTAACAATTGTAGGTGTTATAGTGGGAATTGCTTTATTTGGAATTAGTGTATTATTGGGATAGAAGAAAATTCTATCTTTTTTCTTTATAGATACATTTGTTTGTGCTATAATAAAGATGGTGATATTTATGACAAGAATTATTATGCACATTGATGTGAATAATGCCTTTTTATCATGGACAGCTGTTAAATTATTAAAGGAAGGTTACGAAATAGATATTCGTAAGATAGAATCTGTTATTGGTGGAGATGAATCTATGCGTCATGGTATTGTTTTAGCAAAGTCACCAGTTGCTAAAAAAAGGGGAGTAAGGACTGCTGAAACTTTACGGGAAGCCAAAAGAAAGTGTAGAAATTTAAAAGTTTTCCCTCCTGATTATCATTGGTATAGTAAGATGTCAAAAGCTATGTTTAATATTATTTTAAAATATACACCAGATATAGAAATTTTATCGATTGATGAGTGTTTTATTGATTATACAAAAGTAAAAAGTTTGCATGGAGATCCCATTTCTTTTGCTTATCGTTTGAAAGATGAAATTTATGCTACTCTAGGTTTTACAGTAAATATAGGTGTTGCGAGTAATAAATTGTGTGCTAAGATGGCATCTGATTTTTTAAAGCCAAATCGTGTTCATACTTTATGGAAAGAAGAAGTTCCAGAAAAAATGTATCCTCTTGATATTGGAGATTTGTACGGAATAGGGAAACAGAGTGCAATAAAGCTTCGTAATTTGAAAATTATGACAATAGGAGATTTAGCAAACTCTAGTGAATCTTATTTAAGAAAGTATTTTAAAAATCAGTCTTTAGGAATGATTCTGAAAGCTAGGGGAATTGATGAAAGTCCTGTAATAACACAGTCTGAGGAAAGTAAAGGAATTAGTAATTCTACTACATTTGCTTATAATTTGGTGAAGGAAGATGTTATTTTAAAAAGTTTACAGGCATTAGTGGAAAATGTTTGCTTAAATCTAAGAAAGCAGGAAAGATATGCTTATGTGGTGGGAGTTACTATTCGTGATAAATATTTTAAAACTTATTCCCATCAACGAAAATTATTAAATGCTACTTCTAATACAGAAGAAATTTATAAGATAGTAAAAGAACTATTTTTTGAGGTATGGGATTTAGAACCGATTCGTCTACTCGGTGTTAGTTTGATGAATCTTACGAATAATTGTCAAAAGCAATTGTCTTTATTTGAACAGGAGGAAAAAGTAGAAAGAAATAATGAACTAGAAAAAGTCGTTGATAAATTAAAGGAACAATATGGAAGCAAGATTATTAAAAAGGCTTATTTGGTGGACAATAATATTTTTAAAAAATATTCATAAATGTTGAATTTAAAAGGATTGTTTAGTATAATGATTATTAGGTGAGTAATGTGATTTGGATTTGGCTAGGAGTTGTTGTTTCCTTATTGTTGATAGAATATATGTCTCGAAATTTTACAGCAATTTGTTTTGCAATTAGTGGAATAGTTAGCTGTATTTTAACGCATTATCATAAGACATATAAAACACAGTTGACGTGTTTTTTAATAATTGGAATTTTTCTTATTTTAATAATAAGGCCACAAGTTTTAAAATGGATAGAAAAAAGAAAACAAAAAAAGAATGAGGAATTAAAAAAAGAAAATAAAAGTCGAAAAGAAAAGAGAAAACAAAGTAAAAAGGCTAAGAAGAAAAAATAAGTTTTCTCTTTGTTTTTCATTAGAATAATGGTGATAATAATGGAGAGAATAAAGAATGTTCAAGTAAACTATATAGATTATGGGAAAAAAGATGGAGATGCTTTTGTTTTTCTACATGGTTGGGGACAAAATATTGATATGATGAAACCGCTAGGAGATGCTTTTTCTTCTAATTATCGAATTATTATTGTAGATTTACCAGGATTTGGAAAAAGTGAAGAGCCAACCACAGTCTGGTCTTTATATGATTATGTAGATTGCATTCATGAATTATTAATAAAATTAGATGTAAAAAATCTTATTTTATTAGGACATTCTTTTGGGGGAAAGATATCTTTATTGTATGCTAGTATTTACTCTGTTAAAAAATTAATCGTATGTGGAAGTCCTTATCGCAAAGAAATCAAGAAAATGTCTACTAAAACTAAAGTTTTAAAATCTTTGAAAAAGGTACCTGGACTAAATAAACTAGAAGGATTTGCGAAGAAACATATTGGTTCTAGAGATTATAGAGAAGCAAGTAAATTAATGAGAGAGATTTTAGTAGAGCATGTAAATTTAGATATTACAGAAGAAGTAAAGAAAATTAAGACTTCTACTTTAATTATCTGGGGAGATCAGGATGAAGAAGTACCATTAG
>CAZRIC010000113.1:0-4752 GCA_964600095.1 uncultured Muribaculaceae bacterium | reverse complement strand
CGGTCCGGATGGTTTCTTTATTAGAAAAAATAGAGTCTTATGAAGAACAAGGAAAAAATATTGTTAAAATTACCCAAGAATTAATAGATGAACTAAAAAATATTATTTTATATAGTAATGTTCCAGATTATTTTGAGACAAAAGACGAATATTATGAAACTATCAAACAAAAGATAACAAATAGTCAAATTTATAATTATATTCATTCATTGTCAGAATTAATAGGAAACATGAAAAATTCTAGTAATAATAAGATATTGTTAGAGATTGAAATTATAAAAATGGTTGATGAACCAGAACCTACTATTTTAGATAATGCGTTCACTAAAACTGTAAGTAAAGCGCAAACAGAAATAAAACAGAGTGAAAGTAAAGTGGAAACTATAAAAGCAGTAAATGAGCCAATTGAAATTCCAATTATGGAAGATTCTGTAGTAGAAGAGGTAGTAAAACCTAAAAAGAAAGAAATAGATGGTTCTTCAGCCTTATCAGAAGAAGCAAAAAAAAGTTTAGAAGAAATAAAAAAGGTTAGAATTAATAATGCTTTAGTATCTGTTTCTCAAAAAAATAGAATTCAATTTAAAGAAAGATTAGAAGAATTAAAAGAGCTATTAATGAATCCTGACTATAGTAAATTAATATCTTTATTATTTGATGGAGAGTTAAAGGCTATTAGTAATCAATATATGATATTTGTATATAAGACTAGTTTAATGGCAGAAGCATTTAATTTAGAAATTTTGTCATTTGAAAAAATATTCGCCGATTATCTACATGATGAATATCATATGATAGCTGTTGATGAAACCGAGTGGGATAACATCAAAAAAGAATTTAATGCTAAAAAGAATCAGTATGTATTTCAAGAGGAAACGGTGGATATCCACAAAATTTTTGGACAAGAAAATGTTTGTGTACATAAGACAAATATTATAGATGAACTGTTTGAAAATATAGTAGAGTATGAATAGAAAGAAGGAATAATTATGAATATGCAAGCAATGATGAAGCAGGCACAAAAATTACAAAAGGACATGATGGAGACTCAAAAAAAGATAGATGCTATGACATTTGAAGGAAAGTCTTCTTTAGTGACTGTATCTATGAATGGAAAAAAGGAATTATTATCAGTAGACATTGATGCTGAATCTTTAGATAAAGAGGATATTGAAATGTTACAAGATATGATTATGGTAGCTATTAATGATGCTATGAAACAAGTAGATAAGGTAGTAGAAGAAAAAATGGGTGCATATACGAAAGGTATGCCAGGTTTATTTTAATGAAATATCCAACGACAATTCAAAATTTAATTGAGTGTTTTCAGAAACTACCAGGAATAGGGGAAAAAACGGCAGAGCGTTTAGCTCTTTCCACTTTAAATTTTGAACAAGAAACAATTGATTTATTTTCTGAGTCTTTAAAAAATACGAAGACAAAAATTAAAAGATGTTCTCGATGTAATAATTTAGCTGAGGATGATTTATGTGAAATTTGTAAAGATTCCTCTAGAGATGCTAAATTATTATGCGTTGTAGAAAGCCCTAAAAATATTATGCTATTTGAAAAGCTTGGAACATTTCATGGATATTATCATGTGATAGATGGTTTAATTTCTCCTTTAGATGGAATTAATCCTGAAGATATTCATATTCCTGAAATGATTAATCGCATTAAAGAGGAAGAAATAGAAGAAGTAATTTTAGCTTTAAAACCAAGTGTAGAAGGAGAAACTACCTCTCTTTATATTTCTAAGATTTTAGATAAGTCTAAAATTTTAGTATCTAAAATAGCACATGGTGTGCCATTAGGAGCAGATATGGATTATGTAGATTCTTTAACACTTGAATTAGCACTTGAAAATAGAAAAAAAATATCTAATGATGATTAGTTCTTAATAATCCCTATTTGAATACATTTTATTAGGTGAAATGTATGAAAAAATTATTGAGATGGGTTCGGAAGATCATTATTAGTTCTTTTTTGCTTTATGGATATAATTTATTAGTTCAACCGTTAAATTTAATGATTCCTATTAACTTTATTACGGTATTTGCAGTAGCAATATTAGGAGTTCCTGCTTTAATTTCATTAATTTTAATATTAATTTATGTTTATTGAATTGGAGGTAAGTATGTTAGATGAATATAAACAAGAACAACCAATTATTTATCAGACTTTATTAAATGCAATAAAAAAGAATACTGTAACACATGCTTACCTAATTGAATTAAATGGATATTCTAAAGGGTATGATTTCGCGCTTTCCTTTGCAAAATTTTTATTGTGTCCAAATCATTATACAAATGTGGAAAAGTGTAATGGATGCAATCAATGTAAGGTTATAGACGATGGTAATTTTCTAGAAATTAAGATGATTCATCCAGATGGGCAGTGGATAAAAAAGGAACAGTTAGAAGAGCTTCAACAGGAATTTAACAGAAAGGCATTAGTAGGTAATCAAAAAATTTATATAATAGATGGGGCAGATAAATTGAATACTTCTTCTGCAAATTCTATTTTAAAATTTTTGGAAGAACCTGTTTCAGGAATAATAGCAATTCTCTTAGTAGATAATGCTTATCAAGTTATGAATACGATTGTTTCACGTTGTCAAGTTTTATCTTTAAAGAAAGAAAACCGATTAAAGAGTGAAAATCTAGATACTAAGACAAGACTAGCTTTTTATTCTTTTCATAATCAAGAAGATATTGATAATTTCTTAAATAATGACGATACAGAGGACAAAATAGCCTCAGTGGTAGAATATATCAATTTTTTTGAAAAAAACGGCTATCAGGCGATTATTTATAAAAATAAGCCGTTTTTAGAGAAGTTTAATGATAAGAAAATGTTATATCTTGTTTTTCAATGGTTTATATTGTATTATAAGGATGTTTTGAATTGCCTATTACAAAAAGAACTAGAGTTATTTCTAGAGTATGCGGAAGATATACACAAAATAGCTGATCTTAATTCTACTTTAACGATTTGTAAAAAATTAGAAGTATTATTAGATCTTAGTGAAAAAATAAAATTTAATGTAAATGCTACCATGTTAATGGACAAGCTAGTAATAGATTTAATGGAGGTGAAATAGTGATTCGAGTAATTGGTGTTAACTATAAAGAAAATGGTAAGGTTTATCATTTTTCTCCAGGTAATGAAGAATATATTTTAAAAGAACCTGTTGTAGTAGAAACAGAAAGAGGAGAACAATTAGGTTATATAGCAACAGAGCCTTATGAACTGGAAGATGAAAAATTAAAATCTGCCCTTTCTAAAGTTATTAGAAAAGCAACTGAAAAAGATTTAAAGAAAAATGAAAAAAATATTGAGGATGCTAAAAAGGCTTTAAAAAAATGTAGAGATTTAATTGATAAATATAAATTGAAAATGTATATTATTGATGCTAGTTATACATTGGATAGATCTCAGTTATTCTTTCGATTTATGGCAGATGAGAGAGTAGATTTTCGTTCTCTTGCTAAAGATTTAGCCACTATTTATAAAACTAGGATTGAGTTAAGGCAAGTAGGTGTTCGTGATAAGGCTAAAGAAGTTGGCGGATATGGAAGCTGCGGAAGACCACTTTGCTGTGCTAAATATTTATCTGATTTTGATTCTGTTTCTATTAATATGGCAAAAAATCAAAATATTGCTTTAAATCCAACAAAAATTAATGGTGTTTGTGGTAGGCTTCTCTGCTGTTTAAAATATGAGGATGAGTGCTATAAAGAATTAAGACAAGGTATGCCTAAAGTTGGAAAAAAGGTTCAAACAGAACAAGGAGAAGGAAAAGTTATTAGTATTGATATTCTAAAAGGTACTTACCGAGTAAATATTCCAGAAGTGGGAATTGTAGAATTGGAAAAAGATTCAAATGAAGGTTAAAAATTACCTATTGGGATATAAAAATTTATATATTTATCAAGATACAAGTATGTTTCAATTTTCATTAGATTCGGTATTATTACCGAATTTTATCACGATTTCTAAAAAAGCTAAAAAAATATTGGATATTGGGTGTGGAAATGCTCCTATACCTCTTATTTTATCTACGAAAACAGAAGCTTCTATTACAGGAGTAGAACTACAGCCTGAAGTAGCTTCTTTAGCTCGTGATTCTATTTGTTGTAATCATTTAGAAGAAAGAATAGAAATTATTGAAGGGGATATTAACGAGGTATCGAAAAATTTTGAGGATGGTAGTTTTGATATTATTACTTGTAATCCTCCTTATTTTAAATATCAAGAAGATTCTAATGTAAATGAAAGTACCTATAAAACGATTGCAAGACATGAAATCTACCTTAATTTGGAACAACTTCTTCAGATTAGTAGTAGACTTCTTTCTGCCAATGGAGTTTTAGGTATAGTTCATAGACCAGAACGCTTAGTAGAAATTTTAGAATTAATGCGTAAATATCGTATAGAACCGAAACGAATTCAATTTGTTTATCCACATTTAAAGGAAGAGGCTAATATTTTATTAATAGAAGGAAGAAAGTTAGGCAATCCTGGCTTAAAAATTTTAAGTCCTTTATATAGCCATACAGAGGACGGAGAATATACGGAAGAAGTAAAAAAATTTTTTGAAGAGAATTAGAGGTGATTTTATGTCACAAAAGAGTTACGATGGTAGTCCTACTCTTTATTTAATACCAACTCCAATTGGAAATATGGATGATATTACCTATAGGACAGTAAAAGTATTAGAAGAAGTTTATGTTGTTTTTTGTGAGGATACAC
>CAZRIC010000112.1:0-4880 GCA_964600095.1 uncultured Muribaculaceae bacterium | reverse complement strand
TTTCTTTTAACAATTTTTTTCCTAAAGCAATGCCATGAGTAATTGTTAATACTCTACCTATCTGTACAATGCTTTTATCATCATCTATATAAAAAGCTCTCAAATAAGCAATTACTTTTTCATTTTCTATATAAAAACAATGGAGACTTTTATAGTCAATATCATCCATATCTTGATAATTAATATTTTGTTCCATGATAAAAATAGCTGCTCTTGCTTTTAAAATTTCATATAACTCTGAGGTTTTTAAAGACTCAAATTTTTTTACTACCAATTTCATATCAATTACTCCTTAAAGCAATATCATTATACAATAAAAAAGAAACGATTGCTAGTTTCTTGTACTTTTAGAAAATAAAACCTATTAACATTTCACAATTATCTATCATTCGTTTCATCACCATTTCCATTAACAGGAATACTTTCCCCTAAATAAATGGGCTTTGGCTTTATAATGGCTTTGATAAAATCCTTATCACGAGCTAATATTTCTCTTAAATCTCTATAAATTTGTCCAGAATATTTGGTAGGTTCTGCCATTACTCCATAGGCTTCTATATCTAATGCATTAGAGAGATAAAGAGCTCGATACAAATGGAACCTCTGAGTTACAATAACCATTTTTTTAACTTGAAAAATATCTCTAGCACGATAAATACTATCATAAGTAGAAAAGCCTGCATGATCCATAAAAATGTCTTCTGAAGGAACGCCCTTTTCTATAGCGTATTCTTTCATTAAATTAACTTCATCATAATCTTTTCTTCCATGATCTCCACTCATAATAATTTTAGGGGCGATTCCTTTTTTATAAAGTTCTATTCCCTTATCTAATCTATCTCTCAACATAGGACTAGGTTTATCACCCCATATACCTGCCCCTAATATTAAAATACAATCTACATCGGTTAAATCTTCTACCTTACTTTCTTCTAAAATTTGTTTTTTAGTTGATAGTTTCACAAAAGAGTTAACTCCAAATACCAAAAGTAATCCTAATAAAAAGAAACTAATGATACCAATTATAATTTTTTTCTTCATATTTCCTCCATATATTTTTTTATTATACCATAGCCATAAAAAAAGAATAACGAATAGTTACTCTTTTTCTTACTACTTTACAGATTCATCTAAAAACTAAAGTGAAAATAGGTTTTATTTCTATCTAACTTTATCCCCTTTAATTCTATCATTTCGTCGATTGTGACAAAGGCATAACCTTCTTTTTCTAAGCGTTCCATGGCAAGTAATGCACCATCAATAGAAGTCATATAAATGTCATGAAGTAAAACAATACCACCATCATGAGCATTTTCGACAATATTATTAGCAATTTTTTCCTTGTCCTTATATTTCCAATCCTTAGGATCAATATCCCATAGAATCGTATAAAGATTCGTAATTTTCTTCATTTCTAAATCTATATTTCCATAAGGAGGTCGAAGTAATTTGACATTTTCTCCAATAATATTTTTGATTTCTGTATTTGTTTTTTGCATTTCTTCTTGAATTTCTTCCTTTTTTAATTTATAAAGATTGGAATGACTATAGGTATGACTTCCAATCTGATTTCCCATCTCATAAGCGCGCTTTAAAGATTGTTGATATTTTTCCACACGACTTCCTAAAACAAAAAAAGTTACTCTAGCATTATATTTATCTAAATTATCTAATAATTTATTGGTTGACTGATTAGATGGACCATCATCAAAAGTAAAAGCAAGCAATTTTTTTCCTTCAAATTGTTTTAAATCACGTTTCCTGGAAACAAAACTATTTGTTATTCTCATTACTTCCTCAACTTGATTATTGATACTTGTCTCTTTTGGTTTTCTAAAAGATTTATAATATTTATGAAAGAAATAAAGAGAGCACAAAAAAGAAATGATAAAACCGATTAAAAAAACATTTTTTTTAGAAAACTCTAATTTCATCTTATCACTACCATTTCATCTATTAGTATGTTACAAAAAAGAAAATTCAATTCTAATAATATATTTATTGTTTAAAAGCTTATTTTATGAATTAAAAAAAGAATAATTTATTAATCATTCTTTTTTGCTACTTTAGCAAGTCCAGATTGTTTCTTTGTTAAAGTTTCTTCTATTACCTTAGATGAGATATCTTCCATTACTTTTACTGGAATTTTCTCTGTTTCATTCTCTAATCTCCAATCTGCTAATCTTTCTAAGAAGATTGCAACATAAGGAAACATATCTTCAAACGTTTCTGCAGTAAATCCAATTCCAATTATTTCCAATCGTTTCGTTTTTGATAGGCTTATTTTTTTTATTTCAAAATACTTTTTTGTTGATAAAAGTCTTGATAAATTGGCTTTATAATCTCTACAAGTTGAAAAACGAAGTAACAAGAAAGTATCACAAGTTGCCTTATCAAGAATAATTCTTGTACGAAAAGAATTTCCTTTTGCTAATACTGTCCGTGGTTCTGCTGTAGCATCCAACTCCGCACCACTTACTCCATATTGTCCCTCGAAAGGAGATACCCATTCTGTTTCATAACGATCATCCTCCGTCATAGAAAACGTATGATCGACGTACTCTTCCCCTTCTATCTTACCAATCATTGGAACAATACATTTCAAAACACTTTCCATATTTTGTCCACAAAAAACTTGACACTTATTATAAAATTCTCTTTTTTTTGTTAATTGTCTTTCTCTTTTTGCTAACTCTGCTTCCTCACTATCTAAACTCTGTAAATAATTTTTTCTTTCTTTCATTTCCCATCACCTAAAAAATATTTTACCCATATTTTTCTAAAAGTCAACATAAGAAATGTATTTTTTACACTTTTTAAAGAAAAAAGATGTGTAATTTTAACACTTTATAATAAAAAAGACTATAAAATAGTCTCTTTTAGTACTTTTTTCTAATTCATTACAAATCAAATTTACATACTAGATATACTTCCATACAATCATTATAAAGATGATTTGCTTCATCATAAGAAACCTCAAATGACTCCATTAACTTTTCAATTATCTTTTCTTTATTTTTTCTTCCAACAACAGAACAACTTTCTAAAATATCACAAATTGTGCTACTAGTTTTACTATCAAAATTCTTATTCTCCATTAAATTGGAAAGCATTTTTTCTCTATTTATCTTAGCCATATATTTTTCCTTTCGAATCTAATTGTAATTCATAACCATATTCAAAGATATAAGCCAAACTAATAATAACAAAAGCTATTAACAAATTAGTAAGTTCTAGCTCTACTCCCATATCTATTTTCATTACGAATTGAAATAAAAGACCTGTTACATTAGGAAATAAAATACTCAATAGTAAGAATAATGCTATTTTCTTAATATAAGAAACATTTTCTAATGTAAATGGTGTATCTTCATCATGAATATTGATAAATAATTTTTCAATGTATTTTAAAAATTGAAAAATAAAGCAAATTCCTATTAATAAACATAATAATACATATTCGGTTGATAAAACATGTTCTACTTTAGAATGACTTTCTATATAATTCTCAACATTTATTTTAGTAGATAAATCTATTTTATAATCATTTATTAAAATTTGATTGTCGTTTATTCTATATTCATACTCTTTATCAAAAATTTTTAAAGTATCTCCTTGTAAATTCACATGATTAAGTAAAATAGGACAAATTATCATTGTAATACCTATCAAGAATGCCCCAACTAACACTAATATTTTTGCTACTCTAGCACACAGATAGATAAATTTACTAATTCCTTTCATTTTTCTTTGTTTTTCTTCTTTAAATTTTACAACATTCATTTTAATTTCTTCATCTAATGAATTTACATCCATTAAAGAATCATTTACTAACTCATTAATATTACAGTGAAATATTTTGCAGAGCATTAAAATATTGTTCATCTCAGGATAGGCTTCCCCTGTTTCCCATTTTGATACTGACTGTCTAGATACGCCTACTTTCTCTGCTAATACTTCTTGTGATAGTTTCTTAGACTTTCTAAGATTCTTTAAATTATCTCCAAACTTCATTAGATTACTCCCTCCTTACAAGATCATTCTATGTTTAAAGAAAAAAAACTTCTACCAACTTTCAGTTGCATTTAAAAAATGTTATCTAATCTTTACAAAATAAATCTATAATAAATAAAGAAAGATAATTAATAAAAAAAGCAAAAAGTAAATAATACTTTCTTTACTAATCGTTACTTTTTTGAAATTTTCTTTTTCTAACTCCTCTTTTACATCAATATATTTTAAACCTAATAATTTTGTATGACTCAAATCTTTATTGGAATAAAGACCAAATGAAGTAGGATTATCATATTCAGAATATTCAAACTCTTTTAATTTTAAAAATGCTAAAAACATCATAATATCACCTGAACATCCTGAAATATTTAAAATAGAAAGCAAAATTAACACGCTATTATTCATTATTATTCCAATCATATAAGTAACAATTCCTATCCAAAAAAATGGATATAATAGTGAAATTAAAATATTTTTTCTACTAACATTTTGCTTGCATAAACAACAAAGAATACCTTTTTCTAAATGTGCACCAAAAGTAATATTTTTAAAAGAAACTCCATGTAGTACATAAGAAACGCCATGTAATATTTCATGTAAAATAAGGTAAGGGATAAATAATAATAACGTAACTATCCAAGCATTACCATTAAAATCTATTTTTTTTCCTAACACAATAGTAATGATAAAAAATGTCAGTAGAAGAATAATGGAAAAAATATTTAACCATTTTAAATTCATTTCAAATAAATAGTACTTTTTCTTTTCTGCTTCCATATTTCTCCTATTAATTATAATCTACAACATCAATCCAACGATCTAATATTTCTTGATGTTCTTTGGTTTCATTTTTTTGAACTGCCGCA
>CAZRIC010000111.1:0-4979 GCA_964600095.1 uncultured Muribaculaceae bacterium | reverse complement strand
CTTCCTTAGAGGAAGAGGAAAAAATAGATTATTATAGTCGGGTAAAATTAGGAAATGTTAAAAATGCTTTTGCGGTTACAGAAGAACAATATGAAAAGTTGAAAAATTATGATCCAAAAGCAGTTGTTGAAGATGAAAAAGAAGAAATAATGGATTTAACTTCTCTTGTTTCAGAGGAACCTCCAAGCATAGAAGATATTGAAGCTGTAGCAGAGGTAGAACAGGTTTCTTCAGCAGTAGAAGAAGAGGAAGAGGAAACAAAAATTCCTGACGATATCACGATTAATGATGTTCCCGTAGAATCTCCAAAAGAAGAAAAGATAGCTGAAGAAGAACCAGTGAAAGAGGAAGAAAAGGTAGAAGATAGTCAGATAGAAGAATCTGCTAATGAAGAAACAATAGAAGAAGAAAAACAAGAAGAGGAAAAAGAAAACGAAGAATCTTCTTTGAAAAAAGTAGCAGAGGAAGAGCCAACTAAAGAAGAGAAAAAAACAGAATTGTCTGATGAGAAGAAGGCTTTGATGAATCGAATCCAATTAATCAAAAAAGCATTAGATAAGGCAAAAGAAAAAGGTAATGATCAGTTAGTTAAAATTTTAGAGCAGCAACTTCGAAAAGAAATTGAAATTTTTAAATCTTAAGACATGTTTGACATGTCTTTTTTGTAAATATGTTAAGAAATACTGTTTTATCTTTTTTGATTATGATATAATGTTTAAAGAATAGGAATGGTGTTATGAGTAGTGGTACATTAGATCATAAATGTCCTAATTGTTCAGCGACCTTAAAGTTTAATCCGCATGGACAAAATTGGACTTGTGAATATTGTAGAAGTGCATTTAATAGAGAAGAAATAGAAGCTTATGAAGCAAAAAGAGGAAATGTTATAGAAGAATCCTCAGAAGAAGTAAAATTAGAAAAAGATGCGAACGGAATGGATATTTATTCTTGTCCAAACTGTGGTGCTCAGATTGTTGCAGATGAAAATACTACTGCTACTTTCTGTGTATATTGTAGAAGTACAGCAATTTTAAAAAATAAATTAGTAGGAGACTTTAATCCTGCTTATGTAATTCCTTTTCAAAATACGAAGGAAGATGCTATTAAGGCCTTTAAAAGTATAGGCAAAGGAAGACCTTTTATGCCTAAAGAATTTAGTAATCAAAAGAACATCAATGAAATAAAAGGAGTGTATATTCCATTTTGGATTTATGACGTTCATGTTGATGGTTCTATAGAAGCCGATGCTAAAAGAGTAAAGACTTGGACTTCTGGAGATTATCAATATACAAAGACGGATACTTATGTAGTATTTAGAGATGGAAATATGGATTATCATAGAATTCCAGTAGATGGTTCTACCCATTTTGCTGATGATATTATGAATTCTATTGAGCCATTTGATTATAAAGGATTAGAAAAGTTTAGTCATTCTTACTTGTCTGGTTTCTTAGCAGAAAAATATGATGTAGAGAGTAAAGATGCAGCTGTAATTGCTCAAGAACGTGCTAGAAATTCTACAATTAATACTTTAAAGAGTAGTATTGGTGGTTATACTAGTGTAACAGTTTCAAGGGAAAGTCATCAACTTCAGATGTTAAAGGATGAATATGTTTTATTACCAGTATGGATGTTAAATATTAAATATAAAGATAAAATTTATCCTTTTGCAATGAATGGTCAAACTGGAAAAATGATTGGAGATATTCCATTAGATAAGAAAAAAGCAATTATTTGGTGGATTTTAATATTAATAGGTACTTTCTTAGTTTGTAGTGCTATTTGGTTAATAGGAGGTATCTTATGAAAAAATTATCTTATGGGATTTTAATTTTTATTGTTAGTTTATTTTTTATTCCAAATGTATTTGCAGTTCCTACTTCTTTAGATACTTCTTTAAAAGTTTATGATAATGCAAATTTACTTACTTATGAAGAAGAAATGAGTTTAAGAGAGAAAGTACAAAGCTTTGTTGAAAAATATGATATGGATTTAGTCTTATTAACAACTAATGATAGTTTATCTTATTCTACTACTAGAGCTTATGCTGAAAACTTTTATCTTTCAAATGGCTTTGGATTAGGAAATACAGAAGATGGATTAATCTTTGTTATTGATAAATCTTATGGTTACAATGATTTAGCAATTGCAACAAGAGGGCATGCTATATTAGTTTATGATGATAGTCGTATTGATTCTATTTTAGATGATGTTGTTTTACAAAAAGAAAATGGTTATTATAGTATGTTTACTGCTTTTTTGGATAAAGCTGATTACTATGCTGATAAAGGTGTTGCGCCTAGTAACAAAGACTATTATATTGATTCTAATGGATATTATAAACATAAAAGAATGTTTCCATGGATTTGGATTATTGTTATTTCTTTAGTAGTACCTAGTATTATTGTTGGTATTCTTATTAAGAAAAATAAAATGATAAAAAAGGAAACAACAGCAGCTGCTTATTTAGATCAAGGCTCTATTCAGTATACTAGAAGAGAGGATCGTTTCATCACTACGCATACTAGTAGTATTCATATTCCACGTGATACTGGAGGTGGATCTTCTGGTAGTAGAGGGGGATCTTCCGTTCATTCTAGTGGTGGTGGTTCCTTTGGTGGAGGAAGTAGAAGATGTTAAAAAAAGGTGCTTTAAGCACCTTCTTTTTTATAAATTGGTTTTCTTTTGATTTCTTCTTCTAGGAATTCTTTTCCTTTTACTAAACTTAATATTTTCGTAATACGTATTTCTAATGCTAATAAATTTTGAGAATCGTTAGAATAATTAGTAATGATAGGTATAGTAATTTCTTTCTTTTTTTGATGTAAATAGTTTCTTCCTAGTTCAGAAAATCCTAAAATTCTAATATATAATTGTTTTCTTAATACTTTATTTTCCTCTTTAGTAAAAGAAAATAAAATATGACTACACATTCTCATTAAACGATTATAAGTATAATATTTGGTTTTTGTTTGGTTAATAAAATCTTCTAAATTATTACTATCTAAAATTTTAGATTTTAATCTATTACAAATTTTATCATCGACAGTTTCATAAATTTCTAAGTGTTCTTCTGATAGAATTTTATATTTTAGGTAAGGAAAAAAATCCTCTAAAAAGACAGTATTAGTTAGATATTTTAAAACAAGTGGTGGGATAGTATCTTCTACTGATATTTTTTCTTTTAAGCTTTTTCTTATACTTGTAGCGCTGCTAATCCTTCCGGTTAATCTTTCACTATGATAATTATTTGTTCTTTTGATAGTAATTGGTTCTATAGCATAATGACTCTTAATAATTTCTTTCACATATCCAAGTCCTAATAAATCGTTTGGGGTAGAAATATTAATACCAGTTTCTTCTTCTAGGGCCTTTGCTAAAGAACTAGGATAATTTATTCCATCTTTTAGATATTTTTTTACTTTATTTTGATATTCGTGGGAATAAAGTTGCGTTTTAGCGCATGTGATTAATGTTTCAGTATTTCCTAATTCTGAACCAAATACTAATTTTTCAACACCAATGTGGTGAAGTAGTTTGACTGCCCCGTAACAAAAAGTATCAGCAGATTGACTAGAAAAGACAAAAGGAAGTTCTATTACTAAATCAACACCAAAAGTAAGAGCAATTTCTGTTTTTTCCCATTTACTTAGAATACTTAGTTCTCCACGTTCTGTCACATTTCCAGATAAAACTAAAACTAGGACATCATCAGGGAACAATTCTTTTACTTTTTCGATATGGTATAAGTGCCCATTATGAAAAGGATTATATTCACAAATAATTCCAACAGCTTTCATATGCAATCACCAACATTATCATATCATATTTTCTTGCAATTTTATTTATTTTTCTGTATAATGTTTTAGTCAGGTGATGAAATGTGATAATAGATTTAACAAGGTTACGTAGTGGAATTGATTCTGAGGTTGTAGTAGAAGAAACTTATAGTGTGTCAAAAGAAGATTTAGAACATACAGGAGTTACTTCTATTGATAATGTATCTATTGAGGGAACTATTACTTTAGATGCTATGCAAGAAATATATTTAGATTTAGAGGTTAGCGGGGTTATGGTAATTCCTTGTGCTATTACCTTAAAACCAGTAGATTATCCTTTTTCTATTATTATCGAGGGAACATTAGATGAAATCCTTGATGAAACACCAGAAAAAACAATAAATTCACAAAATAGTCTTGATATTTTACCAATAATATGGGAAAATATATTAATGGAAATTCCAATGCGTGTTGTAAGTGAAGGCGCTGAAGAAGTAAAGTTATCAGGTGATGGATGGAGATTAATCACTGATGATGAGAAAGAAGAAAATTCGGAACTATCCAAATTAAAAGATTTATTATAAGATCGCGAGGTGAGTAGGATGGCTGTACCATTTAGAAAAGTAAGTAATACTAGAGGTAGAAAAAGAAGAACTCATTATAAAATTAGTGAGAATGGAACAACAAAATGTCCAAAATGTGGAGAAGAAATTAGACCACATAGAGTATGTTTAAATTGTGGAACATACAAGGGAAAAGAAGTTATTAAAAATGAAGAAGAAAAATAATCTTCTTTTTTTTTGACATTAATGTTATACTATTACTATAGTAGGGGTGTAACGATGAAGAAAAAAGAAGAGAGCTTAGAAGAAATTTATGATAACTTTATGAAAGAAAAGGAAGAAAAACAACATATAGAAAAAGAAAATATGGAAGAGGAATTAAAGAAAGGTATCTTTTCTGATGAGAGTTTTCAAGAAGTAGAAAAAATCGTAAAGACAAAAGAAAAAGAAGAATTAGAGTCCAATTTAAAAGAAGGAATTTTTGAAACAGAAAATTATAAAGAAGTAGAAAAGATTATACAGGAAAAAGAGAATAAAGAAGAAAAAGAAGAATCTTCTAAAGATAAAAGTATTGTAATAGCAATTATTCTAATTTTACTATTATTCCTAGTTGCGATTATTCTTTTCTTTCTATTTA
>CAZRIC010000110.1:0-4995 GCA_964600095.1 uncultured Muribaculaceae bacterium | reverse complement strand
GTTTCTCCATTTGCTAATCTCTTTTTAAACTCATCGGTCTTTGATTGTAATTCTTTATCAGATAAGTTTGCATATTCTTCTTCTAAAGCAATAACCTTATCTGCTATTTTACGAAACTTTTCTAATTGTTTATATTCATGATCAAATATTTTTTTCAAAAACTTCATGTCTCATTCTCCTTTTTGTATACACCATCTATTTTATCAAAAAAACTTTGAAAATCATAGCATATCCCCTGAATTTTAATATTTTTTCATAGAAAAATAGGCTTTCGCCTATTTTGTCTCTATAATTCCATAATTACCATCTTTTCTTTTGTATAAAACATCAACTTCTCCAGTTTCAACATTTTTAAATACAAAGAATTCATGACCAATTAAATTCATTTGAAGTATTGCTTCTTCTTCACTCATTGGCTTCATTTCTATTTCTTTTCTTTTAACAATATTAGAATCTTCATCTTCTTTCATATCATCAAAAGAAAGATCGAATCCTAAATCTTCTCCTTTAGAAGTTCGCTTATTCATACGAGTCTTATTTTTTCTTATTTGTCTTTCAATTTTGTCAGACACAATATCAATAGCCGCATATAAATCACTGTGGCTTTCTTCCGCACGTAATATCATTTTTTGAATAGGAATTGTTACTTCAACAATTTGTTCTATTCCCCTTATTCTTACAACAACAGTTGCTGTTACACCACTTGGATTTTCAAAATACTTATCTAGTCTACCAATCTTTTCTTCTATATATTTTCTGATTGGTTCAGTAACCTCAACTTTCTTTCCATGAATATTAAATTTCATAGTATCATCCTTTCTATTTCCATTATATCATAAAAATAATCATTTAAAAATTAAAAATAATTAAGAAAAATTCTTAATTATTTATTCATCATACCAAATATCAATATCAACGTCCCCTTTAATTCCATCTACTTTTCCATTACTACAAAGCTGCCACATTCTATACTTTCCTTTATAATTTGTTTGTGTAGTATAATGCGCTAACCAAATCTCATGTGGCTGTTCTAACCATATATTTTCCAAATAATTTTTACTACTATATAACATTCCCTGATATCCTTCCTCTTCTAAGCGATTCAAAAAGGTATCAGCAATACTTGTAAGTTCATAAAAACTAACATTAAAATTATTAAAACTTGACCAACTTTCCCAGTCAAAAGCAATAGGCAAAGAAACATCATAACCTTGAATTTGCTCTAGTACCCATTCTGCATCTGCTAAAGCACTTTCTTTAGAATTTGCGTAAGAATAAAAATAAAGTCCTACATCTATCCCCACACGATTAGCATTTTTAATATTCTGTACAAATTTAGGATCTAATATATATTCTCCATTAGTTTTACTAGTAGTTCCAACCCGTATCATAGCAAATTCAACACCTGCTTGCTTTAATAAATCAAAGTCTATATTTCCTTGCCATTTTGAAATATCAATACCTATCTTGGTATTCTCTTTTTTATGCTCTTTAACTACATCTGAAAATAATCTTTTTGGCTTCTTTTTAGAGGACGAATTAGAAGAAGTTCCAGGTAAAGGTGCATAAACAACTAAATTAAAATCTTTCGTAAAGATATTCCCACTATTATCTACCGCTTTAAATGTTACTGGATAAGTACCAACAGTATCTAAATCAAAATTTCCTTCGACAGTACAAATAGGTCTACTATCATAATTATCCCCACATAAAATATGATTAATAAAACTATCCGAAGAGCCTTTCTTTATTCGATAAGTACTTCCAATAAAAGCTTTAGGTGGCGTATTATCTACTATATTAATCTGAAAACGATAAGGAACTATTATTCCTTCTTCACTAATAAATTCAAATTTAATATCTTTCATTCCAAGAGAAGTGGTGTCTACTTCATAATCATCTACAATTTTTCCATTTATACTAGAGATAAAACTAGAAATTTTTCTTTTTTCTAAAAATTCTACATTCAAATTATCTACTAATACTACTTCCATCTGTGCATGTTCAATAATTTTTTCCTTTTTTTGTTTATAAAAAAAAGAAAAAGAAAATATTACAATTATAATGGTAATAGCTAATATCGCTATACCTAAAAGAAATCTTTTTTTCATTATTCGCACCAACCTCTGTTATTATTATAACACGTCTAATAAAAATTATCTTTAGAACAAAAAAAAACTACTAAACTACCGCAGTTTTATTTTCTACTACATTTTTAGCTTGTAAACCCTTATCAGTTCTCACCAATTCGAAAGTTACATATTGTCCTTCAACTAAAGTTTTATAACCCTCAGATAAGATTGCTGAATAATGAACAAAAATATCTTCCATATCTTTGTATTCAATAAAGCCATATCCCTTTTCATTGTTGAACCATTTAACTTTACCTGTTATCACACTAACATCTCCCTTCTAACTCGTTCACAACTAAATTATAACATACCCATTCTGTAAAAAGCACAAAATTCAAACTTCAAATTTCGACATCTTTAGCAGAACGATTTCATCATACCATAAAATGAAAGTCATGGGAATACTTCGTGCTCGAAATACCCAAAATCGTGTCTGAAATTATTAAAATAGGATTTCGGACACGATTTCTGCCATTTGGAGCATTTTCTATTTTAATTTCATAGTTTCCATGTTAAAATGGCTATCGTATAAAGGAGTAGGTAGTATGAAAGATATTCTTATAGGCAGTTGTATGAAACTTATAAGAAAGGAAAAACCACATCTAACTGATGTGGAATTAGAACAAATAGAATATGGATTGGCAGGTGTATATTTATCAGTAACGAAACTTATCATCATAATAACTGTAGCGTTTTTACTAGAAATTCAAAAAGAGTGTGTGACTTTCCTAATAATATTTGCAATCCTACGGAACAATGCGTATGGTATACATGCAACGAAAAGTTGGATTTGCCTAGTCACATCTTCTGTAGCTTTTCTAGGGATTCCAATCCTTGCTATGAACTTGGTGATGCCGCTCCCATTGAAATATTTATTGGGAGTAATAGCAACTGTCCTTGTTTACAAGAACAGTCCTGCAGATACAAAAAAACGACCTATTATAAATAAAAAGAAAAGATTAAGACATAAAATACTTGCAACAATAACAGCTATTATTTATACAATCTTATCTATCACAATTAGAGATAACTTTTTAGCTAATAGCTTTCTAATAAGCATTCTATTAATAGATATTATGATTTCCCCTATAACATATCATATATTTCATCTCCCTTATAATAATTATTTAAACTACCTAAATAATGAGAAAGGAGAAATCAAATGTTAAGTTTTTTAGCAGGAGTAGTAGCAAAAGTAGGTGCTTTTGTTGCAAGTACATGTGAAATTGGATGTGCTGTATTAATTTTTTTTGACGAGCCAGAATGTCCTGAATCTTTAATTAAATAAAAGTGTAGAATATCTACACTTTTATTTTTATTTTCTGCATAAAATTATCTTCAAAAAATTCACTCTCATGATGTAATTTTTTATTCTTATTAACAAGTTTATCTACTAATGATAATCCATAACCATGGTTATCTCCTTTTGATGAAATTCCAGGATTATTAATACTCTCTACATCAACATAACCCTCATAATTATTAGTTACAGAAATTACTATATCATTCCCCTCTTCATACAATTCAACTAAAATATATTTATTTGAAAGCTTAGAAACTTCTTCGATAGAATTATCTAATAAAACACCTAATATTCTACAAACATCCGTAAGAGTATAATCATCAATTTTTTCTGTTTCTTGTGTAGTGATTTTCTTGTCAACTGTTAATTCAAAAGGAATTTCTTTTTCTTTGATTAGTAAAAGTTTTGAATAAATAATACCCCTTAATCCACCTGCTGGTATTTTTTGAACATTCATCAATAATTTTTCATCATCATTAATTTCTTCATTTAATAAAGCATCAATATAAGACATTATCTTCTTGTTTTTACACATATTACGAATAGTTCTAAATTGGTTTTTATTTTCATGAGTATTAATTCTATAATTTTCTATCATAATCTCAAACTCTTTAACACTCTCTAATGATATATTATATTTTTCATAAACAGTTAAATATTTATTATTTATCTTAAAATATGAAAATACTAATAACGCACTAAAAATACTTAATAAAGAACTAATTAAAGTTAAATAATTATAGCCTAAAGAATCTTTAAATGTAAAATATGATAACCAACAAATAAAATTAAATACAATAACTATAAGTAAAGAAAAAACAATTATTTGTTTCTCACCAATTTTATTTGTAGTCGATAAAACAAAAGAATACAAATCTTTAAATTTAGTATATCGACAAAGAAGAAATAAAATTAGCCCTATAAATATATTGTTAATTAAAGCAATGATAACTTCTTCATTTTCAAATATATTTTGTTTAAACATAGGTAAAGATATTATATTATAAATAAATTCTGAAATAATTGCCAATAGGGTGATAACTATTCCCAATAATATCGATTCCTTTAAGTTTTTTGTAATCAGCATTCTTGATAAAATTATATATACACCTACATTAAGCAATACCCTTATATAAGAAATAGAAAATTCAAAATTGAGAATTAATAAAATTAAAGTAAAAAGATAACTAAAATAAATTTTCTTATTCTTTAAATTAATCTTTTCGTGTGATAAAGATAACATTGAAATCAAAAAAAAGAAATGTATAACTGCAAAAGACAATACATACTTCATTTCATCAATTCCTTTCTATAAGTATCTGATAATAAGTCTATAGTAATTCCATTATCAAATTTAATGATTTTATTTTTATGATCAATATTATCTATTCTTTGTTCATTGACAAAACAACTTCTATGAGTTTGAATAAAAGCATCTCCAAATACTTTCTTTACTTCTGCTAAACTCATTTTTAATTTATATTCTGTCTTATCACACATTACAATAGTTCTTCTATCTAAACTATCTCTTGTAAAATATAGGATACTACTTTGTCGAAT
>CAZRIC010000109.1:0-5006 GCA_964600095.1 uncultured Muribaculaceae bacterium | reverse complement strand
AGCCTTCCTCCTTACTTAGGTAAGCGACTGAAATATTATCACTACCACCACGATTATTACATTTAAAAATTAACTTTTTCAATTTATCTTCTATTTTTCCTTCTTCTGTTAAAACTTTTACAATCTGTGCATCATCTAACATATTTGTTAAACCATCACTGCATAGCATAATTCCATCAATACCAAGTTCTACATTAAAAATATCCATTTCCACATTTGTATTTGCTCCTAATGCTTTCATAAGAACATTCTTTCGTGGATGATCTTTTGCTTCTTCTTCTGTTAATTCACCACTTTTAACTAATAAGTTTACAAGAGTATGATCTACTGTTATTTTATGTAACTTTTTATTTTTCACTACATATCCAGAAGAATCTCCGATATTTCCAAATAATAAAAAGGATGGTGTTAAAATAGCAATTACAACAGTCGTTCCCATTCCTTCGCTTTCAGGATGAGCAGCAACATATTTAAATATTTCAACATTGGCTTCACTTACTGTACTTTGCATCCAGTTAATAGCATCCTCTTTATTTCCAACACTACTAATAGAACGAAAACGCTTTCCAATATGAGTAATAGCAATACTAGAAGCAACCTCACCATCTTTATGTCCACCCATTCCATCAGCAACACACATTAAGATTTCGCCTGCACTATTTTCGACTATAATGACACTATCTTCATTTCTTTCTCTTACCATTCCTGGATCAGTTAAATAACCATATTTCATATTATTCCTCCTTGTAATTGGATCTAAGTTGCCCGCAAGCAGCACTTACATTGCCACCAAATTCTTTCCTTATCGTCACATTGATACCATTTTTCTTAAGTTCATCATAAAAATCTAATATGGTTTTAGAAGCACTCTTTTTATACTCTATATGACTAGTTTCATTATAAGGAATTAAATTAACATAGCAGTTAATTCCAGATAGGAGTGTTGCAAGTTCATGAGCATGCTTTCTTGAATCGTTAACATCTTTTAAAAGAATATATTCAAATGTTACTCTCCTATTAGTTTTAGATAAATAAAATTTTACAGCTTCTATCAATTCTTCTATAGGATATGCTTTATTAATATCCATAATCTGATTTCTAATTTCATTGTTAGGTGCATGTAAAGAGATTGCTAAATTTACTTGTTTTGGGTAAAACGCAAATTCTTTTATTTTAGGGACAATTCCACTTGTTGAAATAGTAATATGTCTACTTCCAATGTCAATTCCCTTCGGTGTATTTACAATATCGACAAAAGAAATAACTTCTTGATAATTGTCAAAAGGTTCTCCAATTCCCATTAATACAATATGTGTAATTCTTAAGTTTAAATCTTCTTCTACACATAGTACTTGTCTTACCATCTCACTAGCTCCTAAATTACGAACTTTTTTTAATCTACCACTTTCACAAAAATGGCATCCCATATTACATCCAACCTGAGTAGAAATACATAAACTATTTCCATAGTCATGAAGCATTAAAACTGCTTCTATTCTATTTCCATCAGAGAGTTCAAATAAATATTTAGAAACATCTTTTCCGTTTTTCTTAGTTAAGATTTTTAAAGGTTCGATAGAAAAATCATTTTCTAAATCTAAAAGAGTTTTTTTACTAACATTTCTCATTTCTTGAAAAGAATGAATTCTCTTTTTATATAACCATTCAAATACCTGTGTAGCTTTAAACTTTCCTTCCCCTTTTTCAATAAAATATTGTTCTAATTCATTCATTGTAATTCCATATAAACATTTCATACCTACACCTATTAGATATTATACCAAAAACTAAAAAAAAAGGAAAATTTTATTACCTTTTTTTTAAAATTAAAACCATTTTAAGAAGTTTTTAAGATTTATATGACATTTTATTTACAAATAAGCATTTTTTTATCTAAAAAGAAAGAACTTTAGAATATTCCTCTAAAGTTCCTAATATTTCTTTTTAAGCATTATCCTTGCTTGCTAAATCTTCATAATAGTTAAATGTCTTAATCGCATAATCCTTATTGGCTTCTAGTAAACTATTTGCCTTTTCAGGATTAATTACTTTTAACATATTAAATCTAGTTTGGCTATTTAAGAATTCTTCGTATCTATCAAAATCTACTTGCTTACTGTCCAATGTGAATCCACTTTCTGGATGATATCTAAATATTGGGAAGAAACCACAAAGAGTTGCTAATTTCTCCATCTCTACACTATTTTCCATACCACCTTTAATACCATGAGAAATACATGGAGTATAGGCAATAATAATAGCCGGACCATTATATTCATTAGCCTCTTTAAATGCTTTAATCAATTGTTGTGGATTAGCGCCTAACGATACCTGCGCTACATAAGCATGAGAATAACTCATCGCAATACGCGCTAAATCCTTTTGATTATTAACTTTACCTGCTGCTGCAAAGGATGCAATTGCCCCTTTAGGACTCGCTTTAGAAGATTGTCCTCCTGTATTAGAATATACTTGGCTATCTAATACTAAAATTTTAATATTATCTTGTGTAGATAAAACATGATCAATACCACTAAAACCAATATCATACGCCCATCCATCGCCACCAATACACCAAATATTACGAGCAACGATATATTCTTTTAAATCTTTTAATTCTGCTGGCAAATTATCTGTTAAATGATCATATACTTCTTTTGTATTTTCGTAACTTTCACTATTTTCTAACCATTTTTTAAATAATTCTCCATTTTCATTATCCATATTTTTAGACATGATAGAAGCAATACGACGACGTAATGTAGTACTCGCAATTAACATACCATATCCATATTCGGCATTGTCTTCAAATAAACTACTTGCCCAAGGAATTGTATAGGGCATAGAAGGTGCACTAGCTCCATAGATAGAAGAACATCCTGTTGCATTACTGATAATTAAGTGATTACCAAATAATTGTGTCAATAACTTAATATAAGCAGTCTCTCCACATCCAGCACATGCTCCACTAAATCTAAATTTAGGTTCTTTAAATTGAATACCTTTAACCGTATAAGGATTAAATTCTTTTTTCTCTTCAATATGAGTAGATAAGTAATCAAATATTTCTTGTTCTTTTTTATCTAATCTATCCATTGTAAGAGCTTTCTCACCCTTTTTACCAGGACAAGTTTTTACACATAAACCACAACCAGTACAGTCAGCAACTGAAGCACTGATAATATAGTAATAGTTATCCATACCAATTGCCTTTACTGCTCTATTTTGAATTTCTAAAGGTGCTGCTTGATATTCTTTCTCACTTAATAAGAAAGGACGAATAACACCATGTGGACAAACGAAAGAACATTGATTACAATTAATACAATTCATACTAATCCAATCTGGCGCCATATCACTTACATAACGTTTTTCTAAATCACTAGTACCACATTCAAATTTCCCATCAGCACGATTTACAAAATCAGAAGTCTTTAAATTATCTCCTTTACGATAATGCATTGCTTCAAAAATAGTATTATATTTTTCTTTTTCTTCACTATAGTTACTATCTGGAATTTCTAATACACGCAAATGTTCTTTGGCATCCTGAATAGCTTTTTTATTAGCTTCTACTACTGCTTCTCCTTTTTTAGAAAATTTTGCAACAATACTATTTGTCATACATTCTAATGCTTTATCAAAAGGAATGATATTACTAGCTCCTAAAATAGCACTTTCCATAATCGTACTAATTTTTCCTTTTAGTCCTACTTTAGCAGCTAACTCATAAGCATTAATAACATATAAAGTAGCATGAGCATTCTTCATTTTTGCTTTTAAAGAATCTTTCATCAAAGAAAGAATTTCAGAATTACTATGACTACTATTAATAATTACAACCGCATTTTCTCTTAAACTATTAACTAAATCATAATCTTTTAAATAACTTTCTTTTGTAACTACTAATACACTTGGTTTTTCAACATAATAAGGAGAGCGAATTGGAGTATCACTAAATCTTAAATGACTACAAGTAACTCCACCACTTTTCTTAGAGTCATATTGAAAATATCCTTGTACATAATTATCAGTATTATCTCCAATAATTTTAATGATGGATTTAGAAGCACTTACCATTCCATCACTTCCATAACCATAGAATAGCCATTCATTAGCCTTATTTGTATGGATTTCAAGTGGTTCTAAGCTTAAATTGGTAACATCATCTTCGATACCAATTGTAAAATTGTTCTTTGGATTTTTCATCATTTCATAAACAGCATAAATCTGACTAGGTGTTGTATTTTTACTAGATAAACCATATCTACCACCTACTACTTTCACACCGCGTTTTGATAAAATGGCAGAAACATCCAAGTATAAAGGTTCACCATTACTACCTGGTTCTTTCGTTCTATCTAATACAGCAACTGTCTCTACTGTTTTAGGAATTGCTTGTAAGAAATATTTTGTACTAAAAGGTCTATAAAGATGTACTTCTACTAAACCAATATCTTCATTTAAAGCATCAATTGTTTCTTTAATAGTATCACAAACGGAACCCATTGCTACAATAACTCTTTTAGCTTGTGGATTTCCATAATAATTAAATGGTAAATAATTTGTTCCTGCTTTTTCATTAATTTTAGTCATATAAGAAGCAACTATATCTGGTAGTTCATTATAGTAAGGATTACGTGCCTCTGTTGCTTGAAAATAAATATCATCATTTTGAGCTGTTCCATAAATAACTGGGTTATCGATATTAAGAGCTTTCTTACGGAATTTTTCTAAAGCTTCCTTATCAATCATTTCTGCATAATCGGCAGCTTGTAATACTTCTATTTTTTGAATTTCATGACTTGTTCTAAAACCATCAAAAAAGTGCATAAAAGGAATACTACCTTTAATGGCTGATAAATGCGCAACAGCACTTAAATAAGCTGCATCTTGTACAGAAGAACTTGCTAACATAGCAAATCCTGTTGCACGGCATGCATAAATATCTTGATGATCACCAAAAATAGATAAAGCGTGGGTAGATAATGAACGTGCTGCAACAT
>CAZRIC010000108.1:0-5033 GCA_964600095.1 uncultured Muribaculaceae bacterium | reverse complement strand
GGCAGCATCATGCCTAATAAATTCTAATATTGCTGTTTTATCCTTTGTATAATTTTTAAAAATAGCATAACTACTAATTCCTATAATAAGAGTTGCTAAAACAGCTATCATTAACATGTTTCCATTATTTTTCATTCTTCATCTCTCCTTTTTCTTTTACTATTTTACGAAATAATTCACGTGCGGTATCATAAGTTAATATCTGTTCTACCTCATTTACTGGTACCCATCGTACCATTGATACTTCTTCTAACTGAGGAGATATTTCTCCAGCTATTTTATCCGCTGCAAAAAAGGCAACTTCTTTCCATACTCCTTCAATAGGAGAATAATGAACTGTATTTCTACAGCCTATTATTTTAATATCGATATTAGTTTCTTCTTTTACTTCTCTAATAGCCGTTTCCTCTTCTGATTCCTTTTTTTCAACATGTCCTTTAGGAAAATCTACATGTCCTGCTCGATGTTTTACTACTAATACTTTTTCTCCATCAAAGACAACTGCTCCACAGGATTTTTCATATTTCATAACTACTCCTTAATCTATTTGCCAACAGACAATTTCTTGACTTAACATTCCTACTTTTTTAGGATATAAGGTGCCCTCTATAGACTTATTTATTTTTTTTAAAGAAAGTGCCCATACTAAGATTTTTTCTATTTCTCTTGTATCTAATTTATTTTCTTTTTTATTAATCCATTCCATATCCTTAATTTCTTCTTGAATATTTCCCTTTAAGATTGTTGTTGGATACTCATACATTTTTCTAAGAGCTACTTTCTTAGTACTCCATTCCATTACAAAATCTTCTTTGGTTGTAAATCTAATTACAAAATTACAAATTTGGACATTATCATATTGAAGACCATTTGAGCATAATAAAGTACAGTCTAACTTTTTAGCTTCCTTTACTATCTTAGTAAAAAAATCTAATTCTTCTTGATTATTAGAAAAATCTACTTTCTGATAAGTATAAAAAGGAAGCTGTTGATAATCAATATCTCTATCAAAACGAATGGAAAATTTAGGATTACTTTTTGCATATTCTAATAATTCTTCTAAACCTTTTACATTCGTAAATTCATGAACATTAATTCCCTTTTTATACATTGATTTTAAATTTTTAGTCTTCGCACCCATACTTTCACCATATTCATTATATCAAAAAAAAATAGTTATAGAAACTATTTTTCAAACTTATCAGCAACAATATCTACAAATTCTTGAAAACTTCTAACCATTGGAATTTTTTCAATTTCTTCATTATTTGTATATTTCGAATACATTTTAATAGTTGTAATTCCCTTTTTATAAACAGCTTTACAAGTAGATGGAATATCATCCATATAAATAGTTATTCCTTCTTTTTCTGCACATTCATCTTTTAAATCAGTCGCTACATAAAGTTTATCTACTTTTAGATTATTTTTTTCTAACCATTCTTCTGTTATTCTTTTAGAATCTGAGAAATATTTATTTCGAGCGCTAATTAAAATAATTTGATAACCTAATGTACGCCAATTATCAAAAGCTTCTTTTACTCCAGGATATGGAATAGCCTCTAAAGCAGAAATATCAAAGAATTGATTACTAAAATATTCTATTTCTTCTTTAGACCAATCGAACATTCCTCTTGTTATATAATCATTAGGATTAACTATTCCAGTATTCCGTAAAGTCTTATCGAATTCTAAAGCATATTTTAAAGTAACTTCAGCAGAATTACAAATCGTATCATCTATATCTAATCCAATTTTAATATTAGATATCTCTTTCTTCATTAACAAAATCTTTATCCATTAAAAACTCATGGATAATCTCCTCTTGGTTTTCTACAAATATTTCTTCAATTCTATCAACGCGTAGTTTTTCACTTACTAAAATACTTTCTACTTTATGAACAGCTTCTTCTAAATCATCATTTACTACTACATAGTTATAATTATTCACTTGGTTAATTTCATTATATGCTGTTTTAAAACGCGCTAAAATCTGTTCGTTATTTTCTGCGCCTCGCATTTTAATTCTTCTTTTTACTTCTTCCATACTAGGTGCCATAATAAAAATTAAAACGGTTTCCGGATATTTTTCTTTAATTTTTTTAGCTCCATTTACTTCTATTTCTAAAACAACATCTTTTCCTTTATCTAATTGTTCCACTACTTCTTTTCTAGGCGTTCCATAATAATTAATAGCATACTCATTATATTCTAAAAAATCTCCATTTTTGATTTTTTCTTCAAATTCCTCACGTGTTACAAAATAATAGTCTACACCATCTACTTCATGTTCTCTTTTTTTTCTAGATGTATAAGATACCGATAATACTATATCATTATGGTTTTCTAATAATTTTTTTATAACAGTGCCTTTTCCTGCACACGTTGTTCCTGAGATAATAATTAAATCTCCTCTTTTTTTTGTCTTAATCATAGAATTCCCCTCTCTTATTGAAATATTATATCACACTTTATTTGACTTTTGGGAAAATTATGATTATAATATAGCACGTTTTTAAGGGGGAATAGAAATGGTAAATTTACCAAGTATCTTTGAAGCAGAAAAAGATGCTGAAGAGATTATAAAAAGAGTCTTAACTGGATGGGATGGAGAATTTGGAAAATATTCTAGATTCTATCATATTGCTACAGAGGATAGTCATAGTTATATTAATGCTATGGATTGTGATTTTACAACTACTTTTACAGTAGGATCTTCTGGTGACCAAGGAATTGAATGTTCATCAAAAGGAGCAAAAGATGTCTATCTTTTTGATATTAATCGTGCGGATATTTATTTTTTAAGTTTAAGAAAAGAAGCATTATCTAAATTAAAAAGAAAAGATTTTCTAGATTTTATGATTGCTGAAAACGATGGATTTATCATGAACTATCAATTATATAAAAAATTAAGTCCTAGTTTACCACTCCCTACTCGTGTTTTCTGGGATAAAATTTATCAATTCTTTCAATATAATCACTTATTCATGGGAGAAGAACTTTTCCGTTCTCCATGGAAGCATGCTAAAATGGCAGGAGTAGTAAATGGATATTATGCTAATAATAAAGCTTATTATGAGACGCAAGAAAAAGTAAAAAATTCTCATTGGCATTTTATAGAAAGTGATTTTTATTCTTTAGATAAAAATATGCCTAAAGGAATTGATTTTGATGCTATGATTCTTTCTAATATTTATGAATATTTAAATTTTGGATTCGACACTAGTGTAGAAAATGCTAAAAAATATGTAGATTTTATCAAAAATGTATTATTACCTAGATTAAAGCAAAGTGGAACTTGTATGGGAGCCTATCTTTGCAGATATGATGAAAAAGTAGATCAATTTATTGGTGAAAAACTAAAAGAAAAACCAAATGGTTGGGCACCTAGTGATGCAATACTTTCTAATGAAGAAAATATAAAAAATTATTTCATAGGGTATACAGGACAGAATGTATCTTATTTCTATTTACTAAGAGAATTAGAAAAATATTTTCCTATTAAATTAGTCAAGACAAAAGCTTCAGGATATGGACAAAGTTTTGCAAATAACGATTCTGCTATTATGATACCAAAGCAAAAAATCTTAATTCCACAAAATGAGGTAATCTAATAAAGACACGATTGAATTCGTGTCTTTTATTTTATAAATATTTTTTTAAACTTTCTATTTCTTCCTGTTGAAATTTTAAATAATCACTTGCCAGTTTTAAAATTTTTTTATCTGCATCTTTTTTATAATTTTTAATTTTAGTTTCTATATCTACAACACCTATTGTAAAACCTTCTATTAACATGTGAGCAATTGCAGCATCACTATTATCCTTTTTTACTTCTTTAGAAATTCCCATTTTTGACATCATTTTTTTCATCATAGAATTTTCTTTTATCTCCATTTTATTTTTTGATAATAGCTTTTCACTTTCTTTTTGATATTTTTCATAAAGACTTAATTCATCACTAATGATAGTTTTTAACTTATTTTCTTTTTCGTTGATATCTTTTAATAAATTAGTAAGAGATACTACTCCCATTTCACTAGATTGATAAATATACTCTAAAAGTTCCATATTGACATCCATAATTTCATCCTTTCAGTATTACTATTTACCAAACAAAAGGAATCATACTAAAAAATTGATTCAATCTTACTATCAATAATAGAAAATAAATATAGATTTACTTTTTTGCTTGAAATACTCTCTAAATATTTTTTATAACCATCTAATTGCTTTTTATAGGCGTCATCTGTCACATTTTTTAATTTATAATCAATCAAATCAATATGATTATCATATTCTAACATACAATCAATAATCCCATGATACTCTACTAATTCTTCTTTATAGATAAATTCAAACTCTTTATAGACATTTGCCTTGGATACATTTTCTAATAACGGATGTTTTAAAAATGCTTCTACTTTTTTTCTAATAAAGACACTATCTATTACTTCTAAATTTGGATTTTTGAAATCTAAGTATTCTAAGACTTCATGAACAATGCTACCAAATCTCATATTTTCTTTTTCTTCTTTTGTTACAATATGAGAAGTAGTTTTTGAAAAATGCCTTTCTTCCCTATTTGTGGTAATTAGTTCTAATTCTTCTACATCTAATTTTTCATTTGAAGAAAAGGCCGTCTTTCCTATTTTAGATGGGAATAAATAATCTTTCGTAAAATCTTCTAGTTTTAACTCTAATACTTTATATTCTTTTTGGATATTTCCCTTTAATGAATTTAAAATATGAGCAAAAGAACGATATTTTTTCCTTTTCATAATAGAAACCAATTCCTCACTACCACTTTCTAATTCTTGAAATGGTAAGAAGAAAATCATCTTTTCTTTCGCACGAGTTAAAGCCACATAGAATAATCTAATTTTCTCAGATACTTCTTCCTCTAAATAATTTTCTTTCATAAGCATTTTTAAAAATGTTTCTGCAATTCCTTCTTCAAAATAAGGAAGTAAAAATCCATATTTTTCACTATATAAAAATTTATCTTTAATATCCATAATATTAAATGTTTT
>CAZRIC010000107.1:0-5115 GCA_964600095.1 uncultured Muribaculaceae bacterium | reverse complement strand
AACAAGTTTCTTATTAACACATACAATAGATGCCATTTTAGAAACAAAATGGTAATTAGAAAGGATATGAAAAAATGAATAATTTTATGATTTCTGCTAAAAGATTGATAACTAATAAGAATACAGTAACCATTATTGGTGTTCTTATTATATTAATCATATTATATTGGGGATATAAGTCAACTATAGATGGTGCTGTTAAGCCTGTTAAGGTTCCAGTTGCCAATAGAACAATTGGTCCTCAAGAAGAAGTAAAGGCAGAAGATATTGAATGGAAAAATGTAGCTAGTGCTGCAAAACCTAACAATGTACTTTTAAAATCTGGTGATATTGTAGGAAAATATACTGGGGTAAATGTTACTATTCCAGAGGGAAGTATGTTTTATGGTGATGTTTTGATTGATAAGAGTCAATTACCTGGTAGTTGGAGAGCAAGAGTAAAGACAGATGCTAACGGAATTCCAGAAATTCCATATTATTTCTCAGTAAATGTAGTTACTACTTTTGGAAACTCTATTCAACCAGATGATTATATTGATGTTTATATGAAAGCAAAAGACGAAAGCAATTTAATCATGTTTGGTAAGTTAATTGATAATATTCAAGTTTTGGCTGTTAAAGACAGTGCAGGTGATGATGTTTTCAATAGTATTGAGAGTGACAAAACACCAGCTTTCTTATATTTTGGTGTACCTAGTGAATTACATATTTTATTACGTAAAGCTGCAGCAATGTCTGATAGAGGCGTTGAACTAGTTTATGTACCTCATGCTGGTGCTAATCCATTGACTGGTGATGTTGAAGTTAGTAGTGCTTATTTAAGAGACTTTATTGATGCTAATTCTGTAAATATACCAACAGATGATCAATACGTTGAAGATTTAGACAAAGAAATTAATCAAGGTGGAAATGTAACACCACAACCAAATCAAGGATAATTAGAAGGGTTAGTTAGAATATATGGATAATATATTTGATCAAATGGACTTCGGTTCGTTACAACAGTATTTAGATAATGATGACGTAACCGATATTTCGTATAGTAATGGTGGACAATTATGGTTAAAGACATTGTCACATGGTATATTTAGAATTGAAAATCCACTTATTGATAATAACTTTATGGAGAAACTTGCGTTTCAATGTTCAAACGTTGTTGGTCATAGTTTTAACGCAGCTCATCCTTTTCTAGATAGTGAAAGTGCTGAGTTGCGTATGAACTTTATTCATGATTCGATTGCTAGAAATGGTATAGCTTGTGTTATTCGTAAAACTCCAGCTAAGATAAGACTGGAGCATGAAAAAATTATTGAAGAAAAATATATTACTGAGGATATACATGACTTATTAATTCGTTGTGTACACGGTCATTGTAATATTATTGTATGTGGAGAGACTGGTTCTGGTAAAACTGAGTTTGTTAAGTACTTAGCATCTCATACATACGAAAATGAAAAATTAATTACTATAGAAGATACTTTGGAACTTCACTTGGATAGAATTTATCCACACAGAGATATTGTTGCTATGAAAACTAATAATGTTGCTAGTTATAGTGACGTTCTTGTAGCTTGCATGAGACAAAACCCTAAATGGATATTATTATCCGAAGTTCGTAGTGCAGAAGCTGTTATGGCTGCACGTAACTCAATTTCTTCTGGACACTATATTCTATCAACTATCCATGCGGATAAGGCAACTTCTATTCCAAACCGTATGTATAGTTTACTAGAGACTAGTCAAGAAATTGATCAATTCTTGAAATCTATTTATCGATATATTCAAATTGGTGTTTATATTCGTGGATATCAAGATAAAGCAACAAAACGATTTATTCGTGAAATTGCAGAAGTATGTGAGTTCTATGTAACAGAAGCAAATGAAGCAAAATATAATATTTTATTTCAAAAAACCCCTGCTGGAAGAGTTACAAAACATAAACCTAGTAGGTATTTAGTTGCTTATTTGGAAGCACAAGGAGTACTTTTGCCGGAAGGTTTCATGGAAGGTGAGGCAACCGATAACGGTATTTCTGCTTCTGAAACATTAGAAGATAATCAATTGGCACAACCAATTACAGATAATCAAGCGGAACAACCAGTAGAGCCTACAACGGTTCCTAGTATTCCAAATGATAATCCTACAACTGATGCTACAACACAACAGTAGAAAAGGAGGTAAAAAATGAACGTAACACTAGTCTTTTTTATCGTTGCAATTATTGCCATTTTTATATTAATATATAGAAATGCTAATGGGGAGAATGTGTATAAATATGTATCAGATAGAACTGCTTTTATATATGATAAATTTGCTCCCTATTCTTTTAAAACAATTCGTGATAAAGTAAAAGATTTAGGGCAAGAATATACAGCACATCAGTATATGGTACAAATTATTAGTTTCGCCGCTGGAGCAGCAGTCATTTCTTATTTGTATTTTTATAATTTAATTATTTCTATGATTTATGCAATTGCAGCAGTTTGTTTTATTCCATATTTAACATATTTGCGTTGTAAAAGAGTATATAGTGAATTTATATTTGAGCAAATACAAGTTTATACTACTAATACTATAATGGAGTTTGCTACTACTCAATCATTTGTTAAATCTCTAGAAGGAGTTTATGAATCTGGAGTATTGGAAGATCCTATTAAAACAGATGTTAAAGTAATGATTGATATGTCTTATGAAAATGGTACTATTGATCAGTCTTTAGCATTTATGAGTACGAAATATGATTTCTATATGGTAAAAAATATGCACCAACTTTTCTTGCAAATTACAAATGAAGGTGCAAAAGATACTGCTGAATCTTTGGAAAATATGTCACAGGATATTGATATGCTAGTTGAAAATGTATACAGAGATAGATTAGATAGAGCACAATTCCATAAAAAATTCTTACAGTTTGGTATTATGCTATATTTCATGTGTATGTTATTGCAGTTCTTATTAGGATCTGATACATATTTACAAATGTTGCAAAGATGGTATGTACAACTTTTATTACATGGTATTTTAATATTAAATACTTATTTCTTAGTAAAAGGTGAAAAATATTATAATGAGAATGTAGGTGCTGAATAATGGAATTTATTATTATTGCTGTTATTGTAGTATTCGTTTTACATTACAATCGTGTTGTTGATACGAATCGTTTTGTAACGGATACAGAACCGTATTTTAGAGCATTAATGGAAGATGATTATGTATTTTTACTTGGTATTCGTTATCCTGGTAGAGATATAAATGTTAATGAAATGTATGGAGTAAGGGTTAGAAATGGTTTAATTACTATTATTGCGGTTATTTTTCTTTTCTTTAACCAATTATCATTTTTATATGTTTTAATCGCTGTTATAGCTGGTTATTTAGTATTTAAAAGTCCTTATAATGCTTTAAAGTCTTATTATAAAGCAAATTTACATCATATTAATTTAATGCTACCTTATTACTTAAAGAGTTTGGAAATTTTAGTACAACACTATACAGTACCAGTAGCATTGAGTAGAAGTATTGATACAGCACCAGAAGTATTCCAACCTGGACTAAAACGTTTAATTGCACGTATTGATGCGGGTGATTCTAGTATTCAGCCATATATTGATTTTGCAAATGAGTATCCAGTTCGTGATTCTATGCGTATGATGCGTTTATTATATAGACTTGGACTTGGTTCTCAACAAGATAAGCATGAACAAGTTATGATGTTTTCTAGAACTGTATCAGCACTTCAAAATAAGGCAAGGGAGCAAAAATATAAAGAACGTTTAGAGCACATGGAAAATCAAACAATGATTATGCTTATGGCAACTGGTGGTGGTGTTATGGGCTTAATGATGTTATCTATGATGTTACTAATGAGCTTTTAAAAGAAATTTGTTGAAAAATAAAAAAATAATGTGTTATAATATAAATGTAGTAGTGTAAAGGTGGTGAATTTATGAAAGAAGCTGCAGGAGAGGCAAACTTAACAGTAGTAGCAATCATCTTAATTGCTGTAATAGTAGCAGTTGCTACACCATTAATTAGTAACTTAATGAAAAGTTCTGCAAGTAAATCATGTTGTACAGATTCAGGTGGTGTATGGGTAGGTGGAACTTGTTCTGACCCAAATAACGGAATGTATTCTGAAGATGCATGGAAATCATGTGTAAGTGCTGCAGGACAAACAACTGATTAGTTTGTATGAAAAAGTATAAAAGAATTATAGGAGGTAATAGCTATGAGGCAAAGTATGGGAACGACATTTATGCTAAATTTCATTATATTGTTTATATTTTTAGTGTTTGCATTCCTTGCGGGTACTCTTAGCTATTACAAAGCCTATAGAATTAATAATAGTATTGTAAATGCAATAGAAAGATTTGAAGGTTATAACCAATATTCAATAGATGAAATTAATATTAAACTTAAGAATTTAGCTTATGAAACTCAGAATCTAAAATATGATATTTCACGTTATTGTCCTCAAGAATGGAAAACTGCTTCACAAAATGTTAATGAATTTAATAAGGTGGGATATTTAATTTCTGGAGAGTACGAGAGTTATGGCCGAGGGGAATATGGATATTGTATATATTTATATGAAAATGATGGTAACTTTAAAAATTATCAGGGATCAGATGTAGCTACCACAGATGTTTATTATACTTATGGTGTGCTTACTTACTTACAATTTCAATTTCCTGGTTTACAATATTTATTAAGAATTCCTATATTTTCTAGAACCAATAGAATGTATGATTATAGATGATAATTAATGAGGTGATAAAATGCGTGAAGCGATAGGAAATACGTTTATTGTTAATTTATTATTAGTATTTTTAGGCGTAATGTCTATCATTTTTATTGGCTCTATTAGTTATTCTAAAGCTTTTAAAGTAAAAAATAGAATTATTTATACAATTGAAAAATATGGTGAATGGGATACTGGATCGTATGTTAATCCTGCCCGTGAAGAAATAGAAGCTTCATTAAAGCAGATTGGTTATCCTTTAATTGCACGTATGAGTAATTGTCGTGGCCCTTTGTTAGATAGATTTGTAAAGGGTGGAGAGCTTGTATATGGAAGTGATCCATATGATACTACTTATCATTATTGTTTATATA
>CAZRIC010000106.1:0-5123 GCA_964600095.1 uncultured Muribaculaceae bacterium | reverse complement strand
ACCAATATTAGTCATTTCTGCTAAGTTAGCACCTTTACCACCAAGAAGATTTCTCATATCAGCATTGCCTTCGGTAAACAAATAAACATATTTTGTCATCATATTCCTCCTAACACCGTCTATTATAACATTAAGGAGAAATCCTAGCAAGAAAAAAAAGAGAAAATTTCCACTTTTTTCCTCTTTTTGACACTTTTATTTCTAACCAAAAATTTTTCCTAAATTATTTTTTAAATCTTCTTTTTGAATCTGAGTATCCACATAACTACGAATACTCTCTTCTGTAACAGGACAATCTGCTAATTTTTCTAATACTCTCTTTAAATATTCTTCATATCGTTCAGGTTGCGACATCTTTGTTTGAACTAACAATTCCATATAATCCTTATAAAAAGGATCTCTTAAATTTGTAGAAGAACTAGTAATAGCTTCTTTTTCTGGCTCTTCTTCTGGAATATCTAAATCTCCTATTTGATCTAGTACTTGATTGATACGATCCGCTTGTGATTCAAAATCATTATCAACATAACTAGGTTGTATTCCTTCTGGATCATTACCTAATTCCATTGCTCTTCCAAAACCCTCATAAGATTTATGCCCTGTTTCCCATTTTGACATAAAATACCTCCTTATAATTCATGGATTCCTAAAACTTCTTCAATAAAACACTTTCCACAAAGAGATTCATAAGTAACAGAATTTTCTCCATCAATTGCTACTTCTCCTCCTTCTGTTACGAAAGATCCATTTACCTTTCTTGCTTGAAATTTTGCCTTAGAGCCACACTTACAAATAGTAACTAATTCTTCTAACTCATCTGCTAATTCCATAATAGGCTTACTTCCTTCAAAAAATTTTGTCTGAAAAGTAGTTCGAAGACCATAACAAATAACAGGAATATTATAAAGTTTTGCTATTAACCAAAAATCTTGAACCTGATCAGGTTTTAAAAACTGGGCTTCGTCTACCAAAATACAGTCAGTATGATCAAAATCTATCATATTGCGAACATGATCTTTTGGACGTAGCCAAATATCTACTTTTCTCTTAATTCCTAATCTAGAAACAATACATTTTCCACCCTTAGTATCAATAGAAGGCTTCACAATAACTACTTTCATTCCTTTTTCTTCATAATTATGAGCAACTTGTAAAAGCGCCGTTGTTTTTCCACAATCCATTGCACCATATCGAAAATAAAACTTTGCCATTAAAAATCCTCCTCTATTGGTTCTGGTAACCTCGGAACTATTTCTAACATTTTCTTTTTATAAGCTTCATCAAAAGTCTGAAAGTTAATTGGATAATGAATCATTCCCCTACGTAAATAGTCTTCTGGTTCAATTTGTTTTCCATGAAAAGCTTGTTCTATACGAAGCTCTATTAAAGAAAAGAAATCTCCGTAATTAGCTAAAAAGTCTTCGTAATCTAAAAATGTTCTTTGACAATGATTATAAAGATTTTCAAACATTCCATCAAATTCTTCTAAAAGGGCATCTACCCCTTCATGATCTTCCCTTTTTCCATAAATAACTTTAATTTTATTTAAAACTTCTGTTTCATTATCATCCATCGCAAAATACTTTTCAATCAATCTGACTAAATCTTCCCGTTCCTTAACTAAATTTGGAAAAGCAACTCTTAATTGAAAATAAATCTTAATAAAATCAAATAAGATGGATAATCTAGCTTCTCTTTTTTGCTTTTTTAAATCTTTTATATCATCACTATACATAAAATCCCCCTAAGCACGTGGGTGCGTGTGCAAATAAACATTTCTAAGTCTTTCATTAGATACATGAGTATAAATGGTTGTGGTACTTAGTGACTCATGTCCTAATAAGGCTTGAACACTTCTTAAATCTGCCCCTTCATTCAACATATGAGTAGCAAAAGTATGTCTTAAAACATGGGGTGAAATATGCAATTTCATTCCAGCCTTAGCAACCGCCTCATCCACAATTGTACGAACCTGTCTTTCATTAATCTTATTGCCCCTTACTCCAAGTAAAAGATAATCAACACCTTTCTTATTTAATTCTGAATAACAATTTTTTTGATAGTCTCTTAATAATGTTTCACACCTGCTTCCAAACAAAACAATTCTTTCCTTATTACCTTTTCCCAAAATATGAATTTCCCTATTAGAAAAATCAATATCAGTACATTTAATATTTACTAATTCAGAAACACGAACTCCTGTTGCATATAGTAATTCTAAAATCAATGTATTCCTTTTTCCTAACAAAGAATCGTCGTCAAAAGCATTTAAAATAGCATCCAAATCTCCATAAGATATCACTTTCGGTAATTTTTTTTCTAATTTAGGATTAGAAATTAACGTCATTGGATTAACATCCACAATACTCTTTCTTTTTAAATATTTATAAAAACTTCTAAGAGTACTGATATGTCTAGAAATAGTTTTATTAGAATATTTTTTATCATACAAGAGATTTAAATATTCTCTAATAGTATTATAGTCAATTTCCTTAATAGATACTTTTTTGTTTTCTATAAATATTAGAAAATCTTCCAAATCATCACGATAATTTAAAACAGTATAATTAGAGTAATTTTTTTCAAACTCAATATATTCCAAAAATTCTATAACTAATTTCCTCATTTTTGATACCTTTTACTATTTGCGTGATTATAGCAATCAATCATAAATGTATCTGTTGTATCTAATACTGTATCTTCATCTTGAATTCCTGAAAGAACAATAACTGCTTTTGGATATTTTTTAGAATATTTTGGATAAAGAGTAATATCATAAAGTTCAATAATTACTTCTGCTTGATTAACAAGAGTAAGAGCAATTAGTTTTTCTACTTCTGGATCTTCTTCAAAAATACAAAACATCGCAATAGAGGCCTTATCTAACTTATTAAGAAAGTTAGAATTTTTAGAAAGTAAAGGGCAAACTACCGTTCCATCAAAACCATTTTCAGCATAAGTATACCAATTTTGATAGATTTCTTTTTGTAATGGATTCTCCATAACTGTGCCTAATAAAAAGAAATAACCATCTATAAAAGTATTAGGATAATGACGCTCAAAATGTGGATTTCCTAAAAAGCCATCCAAAAGGCTATACCTTCCATCTACCCGATCCTGTTGATCATAAATTTCAATATCAGGATCTACTTCATGATACTTAGTACTTAGGTTTCTTCGTTCCTGAAAAGTAGGTGCTTTAGGTAGCATAAATTTTGGATAGATGCTTCCTTCTTTAAAAGCCTCCTCATATAATTGATCAATTGATTTTGCATTAGGATTTTCTTTAGTATATTGCAAATAATTCCATATCATATCTCTCATAATTTCAAAGTATAATCGATTTTCCTGATGTGGTTTAATACTTTTTAACATTTGATAAACTGCAACACTACTTTGAAAAAAATGACCACTCTGTACTAAACTATCATAGTATTCTAAAAAATCATCATCTTCCAATATTTTTCGAAAAGCTATCAAATGTTTTTCATATAAAACATTCCATTTTTTATATTCATTTCTTTTTGGTACTAAAAGAGAAATACTACCACTTCCACTCTGTGGATATTTTCTTTGAAATTCTTGAAATAGTCTATCATTTTTACGCCGTACTTCAAAAGAATCTCTAAGAGCAGTAGTATATCTATCGATTTTCCAAACATCGTCTTCTATGATTTTGATACCTTCATTACTAGAAGAATCGCTTAAAATTGTTAAAATTGCCATATTATCACCTAAGTTCATTATAACCAAATTGAATAGCAAAAATCAAGAAAAAAGTATTGAATTTTCAATACTTTTAATTTGTTTCATTAAAACGATCCACACCCCTTGTAAAATCATCTACAAGTTGATTAAATTTTAAGAGATTGTCAGCCAATTCTTTCTTTTCTTTATCACATTGAATTCGTTCTTGCTGAATCGTATTTCTCTCAATATCTAACTGTTCTTTTCGCTTCACTAAACCTTCCTCAATTTGAGCAATACCTTGAACACGTTCTTGATAAGATTTATCTAATTCTTGATCTCTTTTAGCTAAGGCAGCTAACGTCTCTTCCTTCTCTTTTTCAAATGCTTTCTTTTCTACTTCAAATGCTTCTTTTGCACGACTTAAAAGAGTCATTTGTTCTTCTACTTCTGTCTTCTTTTCCTTTAGCTTATTATAAACTTCTTCTTTATAAGCATTGATTTCAGCATAATCACTTTGCTTATTTTGTTCATGCTCCTCTTGTAATTTTTTTAATTCTAAGAATTTTTCATCAATGCGTTTTTTTATTTCGGCATTTTTATTAACAATGTCAGAAGCACCCTTAACATTACTAGAAACTTTAGCAAATAGTTGATTTAAACTATCAATATCTACTGGTTCTTCTTTTGGAGTTACCATAGAAGGAACTAATTTTGGCGGTTCTGCTGGTTCCACTGTATTTTCTTCTTTTGGTATTTCTACTACCTTTGGAGTTGGAATTGTAACTTTTTCAACTTTTACTTCATCTTTTTTACTATCAAGAGAACCATTTAAATAAGCATCTAGACTTGCTCTTTTCTCTTCTGCTTTCTGATATTTCTCTACTTTCTCACTTGTTTTTGGTGGTTCTGGAGTTAACTCTTTAATTTCCTCTTTAGGTACTTCTTTTTTCACTACTGGTTTTGGAGCAACTTTTTCTGTATATAAATCAGTTTTCTTTTCTTTTGGTTTTAAATCTTCTATACCATCAGAATAGAAAGAAGCTAAATCAGCATCCTCTATCACACCTTTAGAGATAGGTGTCATTTCTTCATCATCTAAAAGAGTTAAAGCATCGTCATCATCAATCTCAATACTTGTTAATTCGTTTAATATTTCATCCGTTTCTGTTCTTCTTGTATTCATAACTCACCTCATTTATTGGAATTAGTATTTTGATAATCATCTAAAAATTCTTTAAAATTCAAACAATTATTTAATATTTCTCTCGTTTCTAACTGCATCTTTTGCTTTTCTAATTCCTTATATTTTTCAAATTCTAATTTTGCTTCCTGAAAGGTTTCTTCATCCAATCGACGCTGTTTTTCATATTGTCTGCGGACGCGTTCAAACTGACTTCTATCCTGTTTTAAAATTTCTCTTTCGAGATTAAGAC
>CAZRIC010000105.1:0-5253 GCA_964600095.1 uncultured Muribaculaceae bacterium | reverse complement strand
TTCTACTTACACCTTCTTGGTAAAAAAAAGAAACAGCTTCATAATTTAGGGTAGATTGTTGTGTAGATAGATGAATTTCTAGATTAGTATTTTCCCTTGCCATTTGGATTACATAAGGATCACTAACGATAATAGCATCAATACCAGTTCTCTCTATTTCTTTCAAATAGGAAACTAATTCTTTTGCTTCTTTATTATGAAGAACTATATTTACAGTAACGTAAACTTTCTTATGGAGTTTATGAGCGAAATGAGCAGCCTCTTTCATTTCTTCTATTGTAAAATTAATGGCATTAGCACGAAGTCCAAAGGCAGGACCCCCAAAATAAACAGCATCTGCTCCATAAAGAAGAGCAACCTTTAATCGTTCTAGATCCCCTGCTGGCGCTAATAACTCTGGTTTATTTCTCATTTTTCTTCACCTGATATACTGTTTCTTTATATAGAAATCCTGTTCCGGTATTTTCTAATAATTCTTCAATTTTTTGTTTTATCTCTTCTTTATTATCATTATCTACCATTTGAAAATAAGATAAAATTACTTTAAACTGTTTCAACGGAATTCTAAATCCACTAATTAAAGTGTACTCCATTTTATTATTTTTATATTCCAAATATTCATATAAAGCATTTAAAATAAATGAAGAATATATTTCAGTACCATTTTTTCGTTCTAAAATAGGGTATTCTTTGTCTTCTTTCCAAATAGAAAATTCATTCGAAGAAGTATTTATTTGAAAATGCTTTAAATAATTATGAATGGCATGCCTTTTAGATACATACATTGGTAAATATCCAAAAACCTGAACAAAACAAGTCAAATCTATACTATTTTTAATTTCTAAAATCTCAGACTTTGTAATCTCATTCGATAAAAAGACTCCATTCACACCATGTTCTTGCCAATAGCAAATCGTATATTGATTGGTTGCTAAATGTTCTGCACTCCAAATAAGAGGCAAATCTAACATTAGTCTATGATGAATTTGATAAACTGCTACATCATAATAAAAAATACCGTCTATTTTTAGTCTATCGCATTCTATTAGAATTTCTTCTAATTCTTTTAAATCTCCATTATGAAAGTTTCTATTTAAAGATAGAAAAATTTCTTTTCCTTCTTTTTTTATCTTATCTACAACTATACTTAATTCGTCTAAGGAAATTTCTGTAAAATTAACTGAAAAATTTTCTAATCCTAGCAAAATCGCATCAGATAAGGGTAATACTTCTTGTATATCCTCTTTATGACCTGGCATAACCAAAATTTTTGTCATCAAAACCTCCTTAATAATAAAAAAAGACGTCTCCATCTGAAGACGCCAACATCTTATCATAAAATATATTTCGTTGTCAAATTTTTAAGAAATATCATCTATATTTACAGTACTTCCTGTATTCGTAAATATTTCTTGTTTATACCAATCAGGTAATTCAAAAGTTTTAGGATCACTATTAATGATTGCTGTAAGAGCTCCTGACACTTTATTTTCGGAAGCTTCTACTTCTTCTATTGCTTGATCAGCATGATTTTTAAAACTCTGACAAGTATCTCTTACCTCTTCTGGTAAACCACCAATTTTATCTAAAGTATCAATAACAGTTTTTAAAGTACTACCAGCAAAGCCAGCATCTTGCATTCTTGCAAAAGTACTTTTTATATGATTTAAAGACTGATAAATTCTCTCACCATTTGTATTAATAGCTTGTGATAATTCACGCAATTCTACATAATTCATTGCTGTAACATTAAAATTAGCTGAATTCATAATATCACCCTTTATCCTTCCATACTAGAATACATTTGATTTGCTCTAGATTGTTCTTGTTCTTTCATTTTAGTAGCATATTTATCTAATTCACGAGTAATTTGATTAATCCAATTTGCTGTACTATTTAGTTGCGCTAATTTATCATTCATTCTTGCTTGAAATTGAATTGCATCTGCTCCTACCCAAAAACCATTTTCAATAACTTGGTTCAATTTTTGTTTAATAATCTCAATAGATTCATAAATTGCTTCTCTATCTTTATTACACTCTGCACAAAGTTCTTTAACCGCATCGTAGCTTATAGCCATTCCATTCATACTATCGCTCCTATCATAATTTGATTGTATCAAATTATAGAGAAAATAGCAAGAAACGAATATCTTTTAATATCAATAGTCAAAAAAAGAGTAAATATCACTCTTATTCGCCATTTGCCCATTCTGGAATTTCAAATGTAGTTGGATCTCCAGAAATTATTTCTGTAAGTTTAGTAAGAACTTCTGATTCTGAAGATTTTACCTCTTCTACAGCTGCATAAGCAGTACTAGAAAAAGCTTGACAATATTCTTGAATTTCATTAGGAATATAGTTTAATTTATCCATTGCCTCTACTACAGATTGTAATGTACTTCCTGCAAATCCTGACTCTTCAATCTTTCGAAATAATGAAACAATATTATTAATAGAATCATAAATAACTTGCCCATTTACTTCGATTGCCTTTGCTACCTGCTCTACATCTCCATAATTCATACTAGAAATATTTAAATTTTTAGAATCCATAGACCACATACTATCACCTCTTACATTTCTGTACTAGAGTTTATTTTTTGTACTCTAGCATTTTCTTGTTCTTTTAATTGCTCTGCATAATTTTTTAATTCCCAAGTAATAGCATTAATCCATTTCATAACACTATACGTTTCAGCTAGTCTTTTCGTCATAGCAACACGAAATTCATCAGCATCTGCACCTCTCCACATATTTGATTGAATAGTTGCCCAATGAATTTCATTTCGAATTTTATCAATTGCCTCATATACTTTTTGTCTTTCTACATCAGATTTTTCAAACAATTCTTTAATTACATCATAATCAACAGCCATTCCATTTGTCATAGTATTCACTCCTATTCTTTGATTATTATAGCAAGAAAAATTTCAAAATACAAGAAAATAAAAAACATTCCGCTTTTCAGAATGCCTTTTATAATTTTATGCTTGTGTATCTTGAGTTACATTAAATTCAGCTGGAATTTCAAAACTCATAGGATCTAAATTTAACATCTCTGTAAGTTTTGCTTCATTTTCCATTTCGGATTGTTTAACTTCTTCTAAGCTTTTTTGAATTTCATTACGTGCTCCAGTTGCTCTTGTCCAAATTGTTTCACGTACTTTAAGTACAGGATTCAAAGCTTCATTTACAGCTTTTAATGTACTTCCTGCAAAAGAGTTAGAATCTGAAAGACGACGAAACTCATTATGAATGCTTCCAAGAGATTGATCAATTGTTTCTGCAAGTTCAAATACTTTATTTCCGAAGTTTTCCATAGCTTCGTAATTCATTTTTGTAATTTCTATTTTTGCCATAACTAATTTTTCCTCCTATTCTATCTCCGATGCAATTTTTTGTGATCTAGCTTCTGACTGTGCAATCATCTTCTGAACGTAAGCTTCCATTTCTGAAGTTACTTTCTCTAACCATCTAGCAGTACTCCAAGCCTTTCCTAAATCTTTCATCATGTAAATTTTAAAACTAGTAGCATCGTCTCCTACCCATAGGCCACCATCAATAGTAGTAGCAATTTGATTTTTCATTTCATTTATAGCATTATAAACTTGAGCTGTTTTATCTCTAGTAAGATTTACTAATGCTTGTATCTCATCTAAAGAGACCTTCATTTCATCTGTCATAAATCCATTTCCTCCTATCATATTCTAAAAATATTTTAACATAGGTTAAAAAAAAAAGCAATTAAAAAAAGCAATCTGTCAATTGCTTTACAAATTATGTTTTATCTATTAAATCGCTCGCTGTATATGGATCTTCTGAAGCATCGCAGTTAGAATTATATAAAAAACAACTAACACATTTAGAGATTGTTCCTTTTTCAGAAGTATCTGCTGCTTTTGTGACAACAAATTGTACAATTCCTGCTACAAAAAATACAACTGCAGCCGTTATAAATTTTTTTATCAATTTTCCTTTTGCTTTCATTATCTCATCTTGAGAACCTGCTGTTGTTGCTTTTACTAATGCAATAATACTAAAAACAATTAAAATAACAGGTGTTGTCGTTATTAATAAAGTATAAGCAATACTAGTAAGTTGTGGTATTGGAGCAGGGATTCCTGTCGCATCTCCACAAGCAACATATTCCGTTTTCGTTGCTTCGATTGCTTGTACTGTTGGACTAAATAAAAAGCAAACAGAAATAAGACACAAAAGCTTTGCTATTTTTTTCATATCATCATCCTCACATTATTTCTAAAGTTATTATATCATATTTCCATATTTTAGGAAATATATTTTAAAAGAAAGGATGATTATATGAATAATAATTTGGGAAATATGTCTCCCTATCAGAATGTAGCCCCTCTAAATGAACAATCTTATGTAGAAAACATTTTACGTTTAAATCGTGGAAAAAAAGTAGAAGTTTATATGTCTTTTGCTGATTCATTAGAATGGAAAGATAGAATTTTTAAAGGAGTTATTGAACAATCTGGAAAAGATCATATTATATTAAGTGATCCCACTACAGGTAATTGGTATTTACTTCTTTTAATCTATGTAAACTACATTAAATTTGATGAACAAATTAATACTAGTGATATCTTCTATCCCAATATATAATTAGTTGTAAAAAAAAGTGGAATTTGCTATAATGATATTGGTGATAATATGGAAGTAATTATTATTTTCGCAGTCCTATTTTTAATAGTCATTTGCCTTTCCCTTTTTTTCTTATTAAACTATAATCATTTTCAAGAATACATTATAAGAATAAATGAGGCGGAAGTAAATATAGATTCTGTTTTACGAAAAAGATTTGACTTATTAAATAAATCAACAGACTTTATTCATGAAGTAACAGAAGAGGAACAAGCCTTACCAACCGTTATTAATTTACGTTCACAAAAACTTTCTAACATTGAACTCGATAAACAGTTATATCCTGCTATTGAAGAATTTCAATCTTATGCCGAGAAATATGAAAAGTTGAAAGAAAATGAAGGATACGTAAAAACTCAAATAAATTTAATGGAATCAGAATCTGAAATCGTTGCCCTAAGGAAATACTATAATGATATTACAAAAGAATATAATAAATTGGTAGTCACATTTCCTTCTAGAATTATCGCAATCTTAAAAAAATATCAAAAAAAAGAATTATATGAGGAACGAAAAGAAAAGAAAAGTATTCTTGAAGAATTAAAAGCATAAAAAAGAAATCACGCAGATTTCTTTTTTTTAGTAC
>CAZRIC010000104.1:945-5262 GCA_964600095.1 uncultured Muribaculaceae bacterium | reverse complement strand
TCAAACGCCATATTCATTTCCTTTCTTTATTCGGTGTGCGGTAATAATCGTATAGGTATAAGAATTGATAGTAATTCTGATATCGCCATACTCTACATAATAGTTTTTCCCTTTTTTGGAAATCATAGAAGAAACTTTAATAATTTTTTTACAAAACTCTAAAGGATCTTCATCTATTTTCAAATTCTTTTTAATCCTATCTACTCCCATATCCGTAGTATGAATTTTATCTATATTTTGAAGCAATATTTTAATATCCACTTTTCCACCACCTATTACTACTATATCAAATAGAATATGACACTAGTATGTCATATTTTCTACTAGTTGAAAAAAAGAAGGATACATGTTACAATGTATGTGTCAAGGAAACTTGCATATATTAAAAATAGGAAACATTCAGTTATTGCTGAATGTCTACCTAGATTGGGTTAGACATTTAGTCGATTAGACTAAGTGTCATTTTTTTATAACTACTATCATAATGATTAGGAGAAATAAAATGATAGTAATGCAATGAAGAACTTTTATTATGAAAGTTCTTTTCTTCATTCCTACCAAACCTCCTTTCTATCTAGATTGGAGGTAGACACTCAAGCAACTGATGTTTCCTTCTTCATTATACATGATTCTTATATCACGAACGATAGTTCTGTATTAATCTTTATATTTTTTTAGGCTTTTTTCCAATTTATCTTGAATAATATTCCTTATCCTAGTTGGTTTTACAATTTTAATATGTTCGCCAAACGATAACAAATATCCGTAAAGCCAGTCATTCTCTGGTAATTCCAACTCTACTAAAAATTTTCCATTTTCTAATTTCGTAATACTGGCATTACTAAATTCATCGTATACTCGGTATGCTTCACTAGAATCTATTTCTAGTGTTATTTTTGTAATCATAGGAACACTTACTTCTTTTGGTTTTGGAAGTTCTCTTCTTTCAAAAGTATCTTCTAATAGTTTTAAATCTCTAATTCTCATTAATTTAAAAAATCTACTATCTTCTTTTGCTCTATCGTATGCAGATAAGTACCAAGCATTATATTTAAAACATAGTTTTAATGGTTCTACTATCCTTTTACTAGTTTCGCCATAAGAATTAAAGTAGGTAAATTCTAATACTCTTTTCTTTAATATTGCTTCTTTAATGAGATTGAAATTTTCTTGATGAAGTTCTGAATAATCCCAACCGTTAAAATCTATTTCAAACCACTCTTCCTCCTCAACGGATGAAAAGATAGTTTTCATTTTCTCTAATAAGTGGTTATCATTGGCATTTATCTTTTTTAAACTTTGAAGAGAAAATAACATTTCTTTTTGTTCTTCTTCCGTAAAAATAGATTTATCAAATTTATAATCTTCTAATAATTCAATGCCACCATTTTTTCCTTTACTAGCATAAATAGGAATGGATAGAGAACTTAAAATATCGATATCCCTATAAATGGTTCTAATGGATACTTCAAAATAATCTGCTAATTCCTTAGCAGTTATTTTATTTTTAGAAAGTAATAAGTAAAGAATTCCAAATAATCGATTATTTTTCATAGCATTTCTTCTTTCTTTTTTTATTATAACGTATTTATACTAAAAAGACTAGGACAATTCCTAGCCTATTTTTCTTTTACGATAAGATACCCTGTTTGTAATCAGAATGAAGATAACAGAAAAGAAAATCAAAACAGCAAAGTTTATCATCATTGGACTAATCGAATTCCAATCAAATACTTCTATTGTTTTTATTGTTTGATTTGTATGAATAAACCAATAAGATGGTAATACATGGGCAATTTTTAAAACGGTATCTGGCAAATATTCTGGTGGTACAAAAGCACCACATAGAAAACTGCTACCTAACGCTATCACATTTACAAGTCCGTTGATAGCATTTTTATCAATTAAGAAATTTCCTATCAAGAAGGCAATCGTCAAAGCACATACCATAAATAGAAAAGAATTGATAATATAAAATAATCCATGCATACTAAACATAATATTGCCTACTACTATGAAACTCAAAATAACATAAAATAACCATAATACGAGAGCAAATAATCCATTTGAATAAAGTAGATAACGATTATACTTTTTATAACTCATACTACTAATAACAGTTCTCTTTCTAATTTTTTCATCCTTAAAAGTAGAAAGAACTAAACAGATAACATAAATAGATCCTGCTAAAATACAGTAATTGGTAAAATTGTAATACATAGTTGCTTTTTCTAAAGCACTAGTATCTAATTTTGATATTATTTCTACCTTTGTTTCTTTTTTTAAGGTATCTGTAATCTTCTCTACTAATAGATTCTCATCCTCTATAACTTCATGATAACTATTTGCCACTTTTAAATATTTTTCTGTTAACATATTTGCTAAACTAGCTTGATAATCTCCTGTACTTTTGATAGAGATCGTAGGATTCTTATGGTCTAAAAAGTCTTTTCTAAAATTTTTAGGAATATAGATGATATAGTTAACATCTCGGTAAAATAAAGCATCTTCTATTTTTTCCTTTTCCTTTTCAATTTCTATAATATTACTATTTTCTTCTATATACTGAATGAAATTTTCAGTTATACCTTTTTCCTCATCTTCATTAATAATAAGTACATCTGGTTTCGTTGCAACAAAGCTAGTAGAATTATCATTGTTTACTGTATTAAATCCAGAAAAGAAAACTAATATAACCGTATAAAGAATAATTGGGATTTTACACTTATTTACAACTTTCAAAAATGCTTTAAATACTATCATACTTCTGCCTCCTTAAACTCCAAATAGATATACCAATAAAAATTGCGGAAAAAAGAAATAACCCAATTACATTTCCATAAAATCTATCAAAAGTATCATAGTAATATAAAGAATAAAAACCATCCGTAATCATATTAACTGGATTTAATTTATTTACAATCGGTACATTTTTATCAATTACATATTTCATAGTAATACCCATCATTCCTGATAAAAAGCAACCAAGCATCGTAACAGAAATCATAATTCCTATTTTTAAATCTTCTTTAGATTTGATGAGAGTTGCAATAGCAATTCCAAGTGTTAACCCTGCTAAAGAACCAAGTAAAGAAAGCAATACAATCTGTGGGAAATGATTTCCATAATCTACTTTTAAGACCAAAATCGTATAAAGAAATAATAGCAATAAACCAATTAATTGAGTAACATAACCAGCAAGTACACTACTAAAAATAATATTTCTTTTTTTCGTTGGTGCAACAGAAACTCTTCTACCAGTACTACTCATATTCGCTAAGCTTTGATTGATAGCAACAGTTCCTAAGATTCCTCCATATAAGCATGCCATAGCAATTAAGGTATAAAACTCAATCATCGTATAACTTAGATGAGAACTAGAAATATCTTTGATATTGCTTTTTTGTTGTTGAACAAGTCCTATGGCATACTGATAAATTTTATCATAAGAAATAGATTCATTCTTCTTCATTTCTTCACTAATTTTTTCTGTTGCAATAACATCAATCATCTGACTGTTTTGAATGATTTCATCTACTACGGATTTAAAGACAGTCTCATTAATGCCATTTGTAGAAACAACTACTTTAGGAGTATCTTCTACTAGTAAGTATCCATTAATAGATCCTTCCTCTAATAATTTTTTGGCTTCTTCTTCCTCAACATACTTAGTAGAAAATAGTTGATTCCCGCTACCTTCTTCACTCAAGTACTGAAAAGTTTCTTTTAATGGTTGATTTTGTTCAAAAGATTCATTAGAAACAATGGCAATTGGAATAATATCTAATTTTTCACTATTCTCAATATCTGAAAAAGCCATATTGAAAAAAGTACCTAAAATAATGGGAAAAGCGAACGTCCAAAAGATTAACATTTTATTCTTAAAAAGGATTTTTAAAGTATATTTAAAATTATGAAAAAACATATTAATCTCTAAGTCCTTTCCCCGTAAGTTCTAAGAAAACATCATTTAGAGTTGGACGCTCTGAAAATATTTTATTATAGGAAATATTCTCCTTCTTCAAATGATCCATCAATTCTACTAAATTATTTTTACCTTTTTTATAAGTAACTAATAAAATTGGACTACTGTAATTTACTGATTCTACGTTCTTTAGTTTTCTTACCTTTTCAATAGACTTTTCATCTAAATCTAATACTTCTACACTAACCTTTTCCTCTATTTTAGCAAGACTTTTTAACTCATCAATGGTTCCACTAGCAATAACAGAACCAGCATCTAAAATAATAACACGATCACAAAGAATTTCTACTTCTTCCATATAATGAGTCGTATAGACAATAGTTGCCCCATTA
>CAZRIC010000104.1:0-935 GCA_964600095.1 uncultured Muribaculaceae bacterium | reverse complement strand
TTTGTGGATCAACTGCTACAGTAGGTTCATCTAAAAAGATTAGTTTCGGTTTATGAGCAATACCACAAGCAATATTTAATCTTCGAAGTAATCCTCCTGATAATTCTTTTGGATAAAAATTTTTAAACTCCTCTAATCCAACTAGTTCAATAGCATCTTCTATATACTTTTTTCTAGTCTCTTTATCTTTAATATATAAACCACAGAAATAATTAATATTTTCTACTACCGTAAGTTCTTCAAAAACTGCTACATCTTGAAATACGACTCCAATTTGTCTTTTCATATCATAAGCATCTGGGGTGGCATCACAACCAAATATTTTAATACTTCCTGTCTGGTAATTTAAAAGAGAAAGTAGACAATTAATGGTAGTAGATTTTCCACTTCCATTAGGTCCTAGAAGTCCTAATATTTCCCCTTCTTTCACATCAAAACTTAAATTATCTACTGCTTTTAACTTTTTATATTCTTTTGTTAAGTTTTTTACTTCAATTACTTTTTTCATTTCTCTTCTCCTTTTTCTTTTTTATAACCAATAATCATCTGTCTTACTGTCTCCTCTAATAACGTAGAGATTTCACTATCATTTAAATCGACTGTTTTAGTTGCTACTAAACAGGCAATACCATGCGTAAATATCCAGACTTTAACATGAAGTTTCTTTTGATCTTCATACGATAAACCTGTTAATTCTTGTCCTATCTTTATAACATCATTATCATAATTATCATGTAAAATAAAATTTTCTGCATTTAAATCAGTCTTTTGCATAAATATAATTTTAAAGAATTCTGGATAGTTTTTAGCAAACCCTATATAGGCAAGTCCCATCGCTTTATAAGGCCGCTTTGATGTACTAGCTTTTCTCATAGAAAGCTGATAAGTCTCATAAATTTTATTATATACTCCCCTCTTTAATTCTTCCATAGATG
>CAZRIC010000103.1:0-5273 GCA_964600095.1 uncultured Muribaculaceae bacterium | reverse complement strand
ATATTATTTTTTTCTTTCTTTTTCTTTTTTAATGGTTTTTCAACTTTTTCTACATCTTTTTGTTTTTCTTTTACTTTTATATAATACGTTTTTTTCGTTTTATCAGTGGCAATCACAACTACCTTTACTTGATGATTACTCTTTTTTAAATCATCCGCTCCTATTATTTCTACTTTTGCTTTAGAATCCTCTGTAGTTGCTTTAACGTTTAACTGATTAATATCCTTATCTACATAAATAACATAATCCGTAACATCTTTTTTAAATTCTATATTTCCTTCTTCTATTTCTAAAGACTTTAAATATCTACTAACAGTATTAGTATTAGTATTTTTATTTGTATTGCTTGTTTTAGGTTTCTCCTGCTTAATAGTAATATCATGAACAGCAACATCTGGAGTAATAATTAACATAGCATCTTTTTCTGTATATTCTCTTGCTTCTACCATATCTAATAAACCAGTCTCTATAGAAGACATACGAACAGAAGTAATATCTTTTTTATTATTTTTCATATGAAATTTTACACTAACTGTGTAATTGGAAGAACAATAAAGCATACCATCCGCACAATAGTTAGAATCATCTTCTTTATCAATTACTTCTCCAAATATATAAATCTTATTTGTTCCATTTTCTTCTAATATAGATATATCAAACTCTTTTGAAGAGGCACCTGTTATTTCTAATAAATCTCTATCATACAATAATTCAAAATTAACATACCAGATTCCTAATGTTTTATCTAAACCACTTTCTACTTCTTTAAAATTCACATTAAAATCTAAAGTAATATCTTCTTTAGGCTTCATTTCATGATTACCTTTAATACTTACTTTATCAATTTTTATAGCATGTATATTTACTGGTATTATAAAACAGAAAAATAACAGTCCTAAAAAGTATAATTTCTTCATATCTTCACTCTTTTCTACTGTCTTCATTATAACACAAAAAAAGAACAAATGACTAAGCATCTATTCTTTCTTTAATTTTGTTATTAGAAATTTCTGGTAAATCATTTACATTCGTTACTTTTTTCTCATTAGTAGTTGTATCTTTCTCAGGTAAAAAATGTACAGTAACTACAAAAGAAATTAACGTTAAAATAACAACAATTCCATACATTACTTTACTAGTTGTACTTCCCATTCCCTTATTTTCAAATAAGTTACTAAAGAATACTAACAATGTCATTCCTATCCAAATAACAAATAAGCAGAATACAAATACCCATTCTCTATCAATTTTAACAATAACCTCTGTCATAGCTACTACAATAGAAAGGGATAAGATTACAGCTAATACATTTCCCCACATTCCATCTAATTGCTTTGATACATTTGCTAGTTTGGTATCAATTTCATTCATAGAATTATTAATCTTATTTTCATACCTATTCTCTAAATTACGAAAATTTTCCTCCATTTTCTGCCTATTTTTCTCATTTATTTTTTCTAAATAAGCTACTCTAAAATTAGATACCTTAACATATTCATCTAATAAGTCATTAGGCATAGAATCATCACTATAAGCAGAAAATACTAAATCTAAAGTCTCTTGTAAGTTTCTCGATAATATTTGTAATTTCTTATTACTAACATTTTTATTTTCATATCGAAGATATTGTTTCTCAATATTCTTCAATTTTTCTAAACAATCTTTTTTTATTTTTTCCTTATTTTTTTCTGGTTGTATGGAAGTATAATTTAAACTCTCTAGAAATTCTTCTATCGTCGTTGCTTTATTAAACAAGGCCTAACTTCTTTCTTAACCACTTTTTAGTTTCTAATTTAGGAACTATTATATTATCATCAGTTTCTTCTTCAGATACATACACCATAGACCAGGGAGATCCTTCTTCATGAGTTAATTCAACCAAATCATAAGCACTCCACTTACCAAAAAATTTAAATAAAGATTGAATAAAAATTTTGTTAAATTCGGGAATTTCTTTTACCAACTTTTTTTCTTCTTCATTAAGGGATATTTCATTACTCTCAAACTTTTTATAATAGTCATATAATTTCTTACATACAGGCCCAAAAGTCCACGCATAGAATTCATCATTATATAAAAAGTCTTCATCTGTAATACTCATATAAAGGCCTTCCATAAAATACATTAATTTTTGAAGTTTCAAATTCGTTACAGAAACTCCCTTTTCATTAAAATAAGAAATTACATAATAAGAATTAATTATGATATCTCTTTCAATATCCATACTACCACTCTCACTAGTTCCTTTTTTTCTATATAAATCATACCACATACTATTAAAATATTCTAGTATTTTACCAAAAATCGCCAATACTATACACCTCACTTAAACACTAGTATCTAATACATTTATATCAAAAAAAGTCGATTTTTCTCTTTCTTACTATTTTTTTAATTTTCCTTGTTTTAATAACCTTAATAAATAAAGATTCTGACTAGAAGAACCCCTATAATCTTCTATCCCATTTATATGTGCAATAACCTTCCTATTAGAAAAAGAACTATCAATATTTAACTGGCTTAAAGCATTTACAATAGAGACTCCTACATAGTTAGATTTAGGATAGTAATTATTATTCTTTCCTATTTTATTCCAAGAATAAGATGACTTTACTACTTTTACACTACTATCTAAATAAAAAGATTTCGTAATATCATACTGATTATAGATACACCAATAGCCATAGGAATTCTTATACCAACCTTTTCCTATAAATTTTCCTTTTGATACAGCAATATGAATATGACTACCAGTTACCTTCCCTTTTTTACCTGGTTGATAATAGATTTCTCCTTGTTTTATTATTTGACCTACTTTTAAATCAGAAACATCATTATCATGTAAAGTCATAACTGTCATATAGTCTATTGTACCATCTGCATATTCTACCTTTTCTAAAGATTCTAACCAAACCGCATTACAACTTTCATAAATTCTTTTAATTCTTCCTGTAAAAGGAGCTTTTAAATATTTTAATCTAGCAATATCAATTGCTAAATCCCCTCTATGAGAATACTTTCCATTCATCCCTTGACTAATATATAAACGATCAATCATTAATATTGCTTTTTCCATGTAAATACTCCTGAATCAAATTTAATACTGCACTAATTCCCATAGCAAGTGCTCCTATAAACATATTTTTCATTAAATCTAAATCCCCAAAGCTATTCATCGTTGGTAGTGTCACTAATAAAGAGACTAAAAAGCCCTCTATAAACGTTTTTAATACTTTACCAACTAAATTGTCGTTCAAGATTCTTTTCATCCATATCACCATCCTTTAACATATCTGGAAACCTATATATTTCTTTCATTAAATTAGTCGCATATCCATTCCCCCCTAATTTATGATAATTAGAATAAATTTGGCTTACATTTTCTTTCATATAACTAGGACAATACCCTAATCTAGAATAATTCTCATAAATACGTACTATTTCATTTCTAAGTAATGATTTCACACCATTTTTAACACCAATATATTCCTTTACCATATAGAGAACTCCTGTTGTCACAGCTGTAAATAATATTTCTAACCAATACTTTATAATAAATTCAATCATAACTCACCTCCAAAAAAAGAAGATAGTTTCCTATCTTCTATAATTTAATACCATATTTTTCTAGTAATATAAAATAACTATTATCATTCACACTTCCAAGGATAACTAGAATTTAAAAATGATTCTTTAAGTTCTTCATAAGGAAGATTAGATAAATTTTCTAAATTTTCTTTAATTTCTGATTTTTCTTCTAATCTTAATAAATTTACTTCAAGTTCTAACGACAGTCTATTGGTATTTGGGTTCTTATTTACACTGCAAATAACTCCAGATATATCTTTAATATCTTCACAAGTTTCAAGGGCACTACTATAATCTTTTTGTGCAAATTCCTCTAGAACATTATTTGAATTATAATCATAAGAAACTTTTTGTATATATTTCTTCATTTTTTTACCAGATTCATCATAATAAAATATACGAGTTTCCTCTGAGATATACTCCTTATTATTTCTAGTTGCCTTTAAATTACAAGATAGAACCTTATTCATTTTTTCATCACTAATATTACTTTCTTTATTTTCCTTTTGACAACCAACCAACGAAAAAAGTAAAAAAATCATCAGAACTAATAAAATTTTTTTCATATATTCTCTTTTCTCTATCCCCATAATATCACTTAATTTTCTACTCTATTATTATTCACACTTCCAAGGACTATTTGAGTTTTGGAACCCATCATAAATTTGGCTATAAGTCATATCTTTAAGATTTTCTAAATTATCTGCAAGTTCAGTACCTTCATCTAATTCTGTTAAAGCTACTTCAAATTCAACAGTTAAATTATTATCTTCATTATTTGTTATAGAACAGTATACTCCTGATAAATCTTTTACATCATTACACATTTTAACTGCACTATCATAATTTTTTTCACCATAGTTATTTATAGCTTCTATTGACTTATAGTCAAAGGACATTATTTGATTATATTTTCTTAATTTTTCAAAATCTTTTGTCACATCAAAATAAAAAGTTCGAGATTCACTAATAGTAATGCCTTCACTTTCATTAGTTGCTTTTATTTTACATAATAAAGTTTTTTCTTTTTTTTCATTTTCACTATCTTTTTCTTGTAAAGTACAACCTAAATTTGTAATACTTAGTATTAATACTAAAATAATAAATAACCTCTTTTTCATAACTATCTCCTATTTCTTTATAAAAAAATTAAAATATTTTATTAATCTATGGTTACAAGTTGTTACTCATAAACATATCCAGCATTAACCTCGAATCCATAAAAATTAGCACTAGTTGTGTAATCTGAATAAAGACCATCTTCCTTGTTCCATCTTGCACTAAAAAATTGAAATTCTGTTTTAAAAATAGTTTCTCCAATAGGAACATCGCTATAAAAACTACAATCAAGAGGAGTTATACTATACTTTTGTATACCTATGTACTTAGTAAATCCAACTTTTTTTATTCTATAACAAAATAATTTTCCATTTTCTATTCTTGTAATTCTTTGATTACTATATCCTGCATCTAAGATTGATACTCCACCAATAGTCAAACCTGTGCTTGTACTTAATCCTATTCCATACCCTGTTGAAACTATACTAGTAAGTTTCAAACCATTGTTTTCATTGAAGTCACAATAATATCTATTCACATTACAGCTCTTTCGATTCGACTCTTTTGGATTATAATAATGATAAACAGGGGTAGACAATTTATTACTTGCATTTGGGTTATAATAA
>CAZRIC010000102.1:0-5273 GCA_964600095.1 uncultured Muribaculaceae bacterium | reverse complement strand
TTTGAAATTGCCTTAACTGTTTCATCCATTTTATCAATATCCACTACTTTTACATGATAAGCATCCTTTAAAGGATTATCTTCGCGATTATCCCAGTTTTTCATAATATCTTCATAAGTAGTAGAAGACTTCATCATATCTTGACGAATATTTTCTTTATCATCTAAAATGATTCCTTCTTCTCCAGGTAAAATATTAGGTAATTCTCTAATTTCCTCGCCAATCTCAGTAATCCTTTCAGGAGTAACATCAACATCCAAAAATGCAACTATTGTTACATCATCTTCAACTTTTTTCATTAAATTATTAACATTTACTGATAAAGTCATAGAAATAGCAACTACTACTAACGTAATAGTAATACAACTGATAGAAGCTAAAGAAAGAGAAAAATTACGAATAATACTTTTAAAAGAATCACGAATACTTCGAAATAAAATTCTAATTACTTTCATGAACATATTCCCCCTCTTCATACTCTTTTAAGATTCTTCCAGAATCTAATACAATTACTCTCTTTTTCATTTTATCCACAATTTCGGTATCATGAGTAACCATGATAATGGTAGTTCCCAATTTATTGATAGCTTCTAGCACATTCATAATTTCCATACTAGTTTTCTCATCTAGATTTCCAGTTGGTTCATCACAAATCAATATTTTTGGTCCATTTACAATAGCACGAGCAATTGCAACACGTTGCTGTTCTCCACCAGATAGTTGTGTTGGATATTGTTTAGCTTTATTTTTTAAACCAACAAGTTCTAATACTTTCACTACTTTATTGTATATTTCTGATTTTGGTAAACCAAATATCTCTAAAGCAAAAGCTACATTCTCATAAACTGTTAATTTAGGTAATAGTTTAAAGTCTTGAAATACTACACCTAGTTTTCTTCTAATTTTATAAATTTTTCTATTTCTAATTTTAGCTACATCTAATCCACCAACTAAAATTTGTCCTGAAGTTGGTCTTTCTTCTCTATATAACATTTTTATTAGAGTTGATTTTCCACATCCTGTTGCTCCTATAATAAATACAAATTCACCTTTTTTAATAGATAAATCTAAATTATGAATAGCTGTCACACCATTTTTATATACTTTATGTACATTCTTCATCTTGATTAATTCCATAAGCTAACTCCCTTCTTAAGCACCACCAGAAACTTCATAAGCATCTGTTACAACAAAAAATGCATTTTTATCAATTTTCTGTATGCCATCCTTCAATTCACAATATTGGCTTGTTGGAACAATACACATAATTACTTTTTTAAAGTCCCCTGTATATCCTCCTCTTCCTTCTAATACCGTAACACCGTGAACCATAGAATTCATAATAAATTTTTTAACACTAGTCTCCTCTGATGTAACAATATAAAAAGCCTTTGACTGAGAGATTCCTAATACTACTTTATCAGTCATTAAACTGATAATATAAAGATTAATAACAGAATAAATAAAAGTGTGAAAGTCAAAAACTAAAAGCGCAAATAAAATAATTACACCATCCGTATAAAACATTGCCTTTCCAACATTCATTTTACCATATTTACTCACAATATGATTTAAAATATCAGTTCCACCTGTCGTAAATCCTGCTTTAAAAACAAGTCCTAAACCAATTCCAGCAACAATAGATCCACATAAAATTTCTAATAATGGCTCTATTTCTCCTAAAGAAATTAGTTCTGGTAAGCCTTCTGTTAATTTTACAAAAATAGGATAGAGCAAAGAACCTAATACTGTCTTTTTAGTACTTTCTTTTCCCAAGAAAAACCAACTTAATATTAATAGTATAAAAGAACTTATTAAAATCACTATAAAAGGTTCAGCACCAATTAATTTTTTGAATATAACTCCTAGTCCACCAACACCATAAACAATATTATGAGGAAGTACAAAGAAATTATAAGCCAAAGCTATTAAAAGAATACCAATTAAAAATTCACTATACCTCTCAACTAGTCGTGTACTACTTTTTTTCTTTTTCATTTATTCCACGCCTTTCTTAAGATAATCCTCTATAAATAAATCTAAATCACCATCTAATACTTTTAAAACATTACCAGTTTCTGTATTGGTACGATGGTCTTTTACCAAAGAGTAAGGATGCATTGTATAAGTACGAATTTGTGAACCAAAATTAATTTCAGCATTTTCCCCTTTTAATTCACGTAACTCTTTCTCTTTTTTTTCCACTTCTTTTTGATAAATTTTATTTTTTAATACAGTCATGGCAATTTCTTTATTTCGTATTTGGCTTCTCTCATTTTGGCAAGTCACTACAATACCCGTTGGAAAGTGAGTAATTCTTACAGCACTATCTGTTGTATTAACCCCTTGTCCACCTTTTCCACTACTACGATAAACATCTACTCGAATATCTGTATCTTTAATTTCAACTTCTACTTCTTGATCTTGATATAATGGAGTAATATCTACCGATGCGAAAGAAGTATGTCTTCTACTATTAGAATCAAATGGAGAAATGCGAATAAGTCTATGAACACCTTTTTCTCCTTTTAAATATCCATAGCATTTATTTCCATGTACTATCATAGAGACACTTTTAATTCCTGCCTCATCTCCATTTTGATAATCAATTAACTCAATCTTATAATTTTTCTTTTCGCAATATCTAGTATACATACGATATAACATATTTGCCCAATCACAAGACTCTGTTCCGCCTGCTCCTGGGTGTATTTCTAAAATAGAATCACAATCATCATAAGGTCCACTCAATAAAAGTTCTAAATGAAACTTTTCCAATTCTCGTTCAATACTAGATAATTCTTGTTCTAAAGAATTCTCTAAATCTTGATCTGATTCCTCTTTTAGCAAAAATAAAATATCTAAACTAGAATCTACTTTTTCTTTTAACTTTTTTATTCCTAAATATTTATCCTTTAACTGATTACATTCAGATACTATACTACTAGCATCTTCTCTATTCCAAAAATTAGGAGAAGATATTTCTTCTTCTAACTTACTAATCTTATTTTCCTTTTCAACTGGGTCAAAGAGACCCCCACAATTCTTCTACTTTTTTTGCATAATCTTGATATGCATAGATTAATTCACTTAGATCCATACCTATCCTCCATAGAGTTATTATAACATTATTTCTTTTATTTTGAAATCCTTTTAAAAAAAAATACCTTATTTAAGGTATTTTTATAATTCTACATTATGATATACATTCTGTACATCATCTACTTCATCTAATAAAGTAATTAAACGATTAAACTCTTCTAAAGCTTCTCCCTCTAAAGTAATTCTTTCTTTTGGAAGAAGGGAAATCTCATCTACCGTAAATTCAATATTAGGGGATACATTCGTAATTGCTGTTTTAATCTTATATAAATCTTGTGGCTCTCCATAAATCATAATTTCTTCACCAGATTCTATGTCTACAAAATCTACTTCTTCAGCAATTAATGCCTCCATTACTTGATCTTCTGTTAATCCTTTAAAGCCAACTACACATAAATTATCATACATATAGGCAACACTACCCATAGCACCCATTTTTACATGACATTTATTAATAACAGCACGTAAATCACTAACACTTCTATTAACATTATCTGTTAAACACTTTACCATTAAAGTAGATCCTGCTGGTCCAAATATTTCATATGTTAAAGTTTCATAATCTTCTCCACCACCACTATTTACTTTCTCGATAGCTCTTTTAATAACATCACTTGGTACTTGTTCTTTCTTAGCTTTCTCAATTAATCTTTTCAATGCTGGATTTCCCTCAGGAGTCACTCCACCATTTTTCGCAGTCTGATAAATTTCTTTGGCATACATTCCATACAATTTACCTTTTGCTGCTCCTGTTTTTGCTTTAGCAGCAGCTATATTAGGAAATCTTCCCATAAAAACACTCCTTTTCTTTTCATATTTTAGCACATTCTATTCTTTTTCTGCAACCATTTTTTCACACTCTAAAGAATCTCCATTTTGTGCTTTCTTTAAAGCATCTTTCGCAGCTAACTGTTCTGCCTCTTTTTTACTATGCGCTGTACCTGTTCCATAGACAATATCATCAATTTTTACAACCACACTAAATTCCTTATCATGTGCAGGTCCTTTTTCCCCAACAATGACATATTCTAAACTTTTTTTATCTGTTTGAACTAATTCCTGTAAAATAGATTTATAATCATTTGTAAAATCTATTGTTTTATTTTCAATCAAAGGAATAATATGCTGATAAAGAAATTCTTTTACTTGTTCTATCCCACAATCTAAAAACATAGCTCCAATAAAAGATTCAAAGATATCAGCAACTATCGCACGATTATGCTTACCGTCTCTTTCTAATTCCCCTTTACCCAGTAATAATTCTTCATTTAAACCTAGTAAAATAGAATATTCGTATAAAGCATTCTCGCACACATAATAACTTCTTAACTTCGTCATTTTTCCTTCTGGCTCGTCTGTATTTTTATATAAATATTCACTCATAATAAGTTCTAAAACCGCATCACCTAAATACTCTAATCTCTCATAACTCTCAACATTTTCTTCGTGAGCATAAGAAGTATGAGTAAATGCTTTCTTATACAATCTTTCATTATGGTAAGGAATATTTAATTTTTCTAATATTTCCATATAACTCATCCTTTACTTTTTCAACTATTTCTATTATATCAAAAAAAAAGATTTATGTTTTACTTTTTTTAGGATTTTTAGTATAATGTACTATATGAAATATATTTTAATTGGAATCATTAAACTTTATCAAAAAATTCCTGGTCCATGGCACTATAGTTGTAGACACATACCAACTTGTTCAAACTATGGAATTGAAGCAATAGAAGAATATGGTTCTATCAAAGGAAGTTATTTAACTATTAAAAGAATATTAAGGTGTAATCCATGGGGAACCTATGGATATGATCCTGTTATAAAAAAGGAGAAAAATAAATGAAAAGATTAAAACTTTTGTTAATTATTATTATCTTAACTATTTTTCCAACAGGTTGTTTAGAAAATGACTCTATGGAAGATATCAGTATTAGAGCCACTGCTTACCCTACTCAATATATTGTAGAAAGAATGTATGGAAATCACAGTAAAATCGAAAGTATTTATCCAAATGGAAGTAAGCAAGATGAGATTGTTAATGATAAATTATTGCAAGATTACAGTAAAGCAGACTTATTTATTTTCAATGGAAGTAATGAGACAGAAATGAATTACATGTACAAAATGCGTGAATATCATAAAGATTTAAAAATTATTGATGTCTC
>CAZRIC010000101.1:0-5318 GCA_964600095.1 uncultured Muribaculaceae bacterium | reverse complement strand
AAAACGATCTCTATTTACCCAATTACTATCACTAGTATTAATATTAATATGATTTTTATACAAAGTATACAAAATGGGAGCAGCTCCAAGTACAATTCCTGGATGTCCTGACTTTGCATTATGAATCATATCTATTCCTAATCCTTTTATATTAGCAATTACCTCATTATCATTCATTTTAGCATCTCCTATTCTAGGAACATTATATCAAAATTTTAAAAATTAATAAAGCAATAAAAAAGATACTAAAGTATCTTCCAATAGAATATTCTTAAAAGTTATTAAAACTTACACTTTCAGTATATTGGTATTCAACTGATGAATACTCCATTTTTTTATTTCCAAAACTTCCCAAAGAAGCAATTAATAGTAGCAGCATACCCAATATAAATACCACATAGTTATCCCTTACAAAATTTCTTATCATTTCCATATTATCACTCCTTCAATCTGTTTTCATTCTAACACGAACAAATATTCGTGTCAATAGTTTTTTAACATTTTAGCAAACATCTGTTTGACATTTACATTGTACTATGATAAAATGAAATTAGTACATAGGAGGAAAATATGGATAAATTAACAAAAAGACAAGAAGATACTTTACAGTTTGTAAAAGAATATATAGTTTCCCATGGTTATCCACCAACTGTAAGAGAAATAGCCACAGCTTTAAAAGTATCCTCTCCAGCAACTATTCAAGCACATTTAGATGGATTAGCTGAAAAAGGATACATTAAAAAAGGCTCCAATAAAAATAGAACTATTGAACTAATGGTTAACAATGAATTCATACAAAAGAATGATAGTGTCGTAGATGTTCCATTGCTTGGAAAAATTACAGCTGGAAGCCCTATTGAAGCCATTCAAAATCCAGATGAATATTTTTCTTTACCATCTTACTTAATTCCCAAAGATAAGGAAGTATTTACTTTGAAAGTTAGCGGAGAAAGTATGATTAATGCAGGAATTCATGATGGGGATATTATTATTGTAGAAAGAAGAAATACAGCTAGAAATGGAGAAATTGTTGTAGCAATGACAGAAGAAAATGAGGTTACATTAAAAACATTCTATAAAGAAAAAAATCATTTTCGCTTGCAACCTGAAAATGATACTATGGATCCTATCATTCTAGAAAATGTTTTTATATTAGGAAAAGCTATTGGATTATATCGAAAAATATAAAAGAGGAAGATTTATAAATCTTCCTCTTTTAATATTGTATATTCTTTTTCTTTCATAAATTTTGGTTGTAATAAAATAAGGGTTGTTAAAAATACTTCTAAGCCAGCTAATAGTAACATAACAAATGGTTGATCATAAAGAAAAGCTGCAGCTTGATAGATAATAGATTCCTCTTCAAAAGCTTTTGATATTTGATAAAAAAGTGGTAAACCAAGTAATAATATCATATCTAGTACCCAAAACTTTTCAATAATAGTTAAATTTTGTCCTAAATCTTTTTCAAACTTTAAAGTTTTAGAATTATTCACAAGAATTTCTGCATAAAATAAGAAAATAATAGCAGTTGCTACCCATCTACTTAAGCCATAGAAATCATTGTATAAATAGCTCTTATCTGCAATTGGAATAAATTGAATAACTTCATATAACTTGTCAAAAGCACCTATTAAATAATACTCCCCAAAAATAATAGCACAATAAATAGCAAATGGGATAACAATAAACTTTCCTCTTGTCATCTGCTTATTTTTAATTCTAGCATTTAAAAAACTATAAAAGATAGCAAAAATAAGCATAACAAATAATATTCCAATAATAATTAAAGGAGTAAAACCTGTATTCCATAATTCTCCATATAGATATTCTCCTACATAGTCATTAGTAGCTGGAACAAAATAAGAAACTAGTACTTCTAAACAATAAATGAGAAATACCCCTAAAAAGGTAAGAAGTGGCAAGTAAAGAATTCCTACTTTTAATTGTTCTTTTAAAATATTTGGTTTCTTTTGAACTTCTACTTCCCCTTTTTGATATTTTTCTAAATAGGATTTCATCATTTCCTGAGTTTCTTCTAATTTTCTTTGATGCTCGCTAATTTCTTCTTCAACTACTTCTTTTCTCTCCTCCAAAGCAATAGCCATTTTCTGATATTTAGCAACATCTTGATAAGTATTAGGATGTTCTAATAATCTTACAAGTCCTTCACTAGTTTTTGTAAAATTATAAAATCCCATTGTAATTAACATAGATAAAAATTCTACATTTGAATAAGACTTTGTCTGTTCTAGTAAAATAACTGTTTTAGAAGGATCAAAGAAGTCTTTAAAACTTTTCCATGCCTCTAGTTGAAAAGCATCTTTTAAAGCAGTAATATCTAAAATTAAATAGTCAAATTCTATTTTACTTAATGTTCTAATACAGTCATCTGCTGAATAATATCCTTGCGCATATTTATAATCTGTCCCACCTATTTTACTAGATTCTACTACCTCTTTTAATTTATTAGAGATAACTACAACCATAATATCACTACTCCTACAATTTCTTTTCTTCTAACTTACTAAATAACAAAATACCTATAGATAATACAAAGCTTGCAATAATTACTATCCATTCAAAATTATCATAACTATAAATAACACCTAATTTATCATTCCAAATATCTAAACCACAAGCCTGACATCCAACAGAAATAGCAGGTAATACCAAAGTATATAAACACCATATAGAACCAACCATCTCTACTAAATTAAGCCTTTTCTTTTTTAAAACTTTTTTATCCGTTCTCATAAAAGAAATTAACCATACGAAAGCGCTAATAAAATATGCGATTGCAATATAGTAAAGAAAATAAAAAGCAACTTTAATTAAAATTTCAGAATCTACCATATCCGTTAAAACGTCGTTTGTAAGCATTGGTACTAATTTTTGTAATCCATAGAATACTCCTGAAAAAATAGTAAGAGACGCTACCGCATGCTTACTGATGTATTTTGTTTTAGCTGCCATGGAATCTAAGATAATAGAGGCACCAATTAAGGTTAAAAATAAAACTAATGCAAACTCTGCATAAAGCATATAATCCCCTAAAGTTTTACTGATTTCTTGCAATAAATTTGCCTTATCTAATCCCCAGAAAATTAACAGAATAACCCCTAAAAATATTAATGCTGTAATAGGTATTCTTAAAGCCCCTTTTAATATTTTAGAAAGGATACAAGCCATTCCTTTTTGTGGATTTGGATTATTATCATTAGTAATCCCATTTAAGTTTTGACCAGTAATAGCCTGTACACGTGAATCGATATTTTCTGAATTTAAAGCATAAGAATAAGAATTAGAAGATGCACTTCCCGCTACCATACCAGGTATAGCATTCATATTCATTGTATTATAATTTTGATTCATCATTGCATTATTATCATAATATGCTGTATTGCCCATGTTACCATAAGAATTTTGCATATAATTGGTTTGATTATAATCCTGATTCATAGTCGGCATTGGTGTTTGAAAATTTTGTGTATTTTCAAATGTTTGACCTTGTGGATACATATTATTATTCATGGGATTGCTATAATTTGCAGGGGCAAAATTAGAGGCAGCCTCCTGTCCAAATATAGCAGTTGGATTAACATTCACATTCTGAGTAGGTGCTGGCTGAGTAACTACTGCTGATTGTGCTTGTGAATCCACAAAGTCTAGACTTGCCATTGGAATTGCATCTGGCGATATTGGAGTAGAAGAATCACCTCCATAAATGCTTGCAAAAGGATCTACTAATGTTTTTTTCTCTTGAACAGGTTCTGGATACGTATCTATCGGCTGATTAGCATATGGATTAAAATTTGGTTCTGCTGGTTGATTTTGTGGTAAAGCATTTGATTGCTTTGGCTTTTCTATAATGCTAGTCGCAACTACTTTAGAATTATTTAGGTAGTTCTCTCTATTTTCATCAACAGGACCTTCTTCCTCATCACAATAAGTTAAAAGGACTTCCATAGCTACATTAATCTTTGTTATTTGAGAATTACTTAATGTTAAACTTTCTGCTTGTTTTTTAAATTCCTCCATATCAGCAATAACTTCTGTTCTTGTCTTTTTTACATTTGTCTCTACTACATGAAAATTTGCATCAAAGTCTTTTCCTACCTTATAAATGGAATATTGACATCCAAAATTAGTATTAATCGTACTAATAGCAGAAGAAAGGTACTTACGTACCTGACCTTTAAATCTTTCCGTTTCTTCCCCTATCTTGGTATTCAATTCTTCAGGATTTTGAATAGAAGCTTTTAACTCTTCTACTTTAGACTTATAAACCTCTTTTTCCTGTAAAAATAGTTCTAAATTTGCAAACATAATATCACCTAATATAGATTATTTGGATATTCTCCTTTATCTACTAACCCTTTTATATAATCTTTTAATTCTTCTAAATCTGTTGGATAAGTGATTCCTTTCCAAACAGAATTTGTATCTAATACTTCACAAGTAATTTCATTTCTTTTAATACTATCAAAAACAACATCTGGAATTAGAAATTCTCCTTTTTCTAAATCTGTTGATTTTTCTAAAAATTCTTTAAATTCTCTTTCTAATATTGAAAATAAAGATGGATAGAATAGAAACATATTCATAGATACTTTACTATCCTCCGGTACAACAAAAGAATCACTACCATCTAATGGTGTTGCAATCATTTTTCCGTCTTTCTTTTCAACACTTGATTCAATTAATTTTGTCAAATAATTTCCTTCTACTTCACAGACACCACGTTTTACCGCTCCATTTTCTGTTAATGTATTAGCTACTCTATAACCAATTAAAGCATATTCTGTATCTTTATGTGGTTTCTTTAAGTAAGCACCTGCAGCTTGATATGCCTGAAATCCATAGAAATCATCTGCATTAATGATTAAAAATGGTTCTGCTACCACATCCTTACAACATAAAATTGCATGTCCTGTTCCTAATGGCTTTATACGAGTAGAAGGAATTTCTATTCCTTCTGGAATATTATCATTCTTTTGGAATATATATTCTACTTCTATTTTTCCTTCTATTCTTAAACCAATAGTATTTCTAAATAAATCATAGTTTTCTTCTTTAATAATAAAAATTACTTTTGTAAAACCCGCCTTAATAGCATCATAAATAGAGTAATCAATAATAAACTCTCCATTTGGTCCTACTGGTTCAATTTGCTTTAATCCTCCGAAACGGCTTCCCATTCCTGCTGCCATAATTACTAATGTCATTTTTTTCCTCCTATCATTATATATGGTTTTATTTTAGAATTATCTTTTTCATAAGTACGATAAATAGCTAAAACTTCATTTTCATTATCT
>CAZRIC010000100.1:0-5335 GCA_964600095.1 uncultured Muribaculaceae bacterium | reverse complement strand
TTCTCCATAAAAAGTAGAAATACCATTACCAATATCATCTTTCACATTAATAGAAGTAAAAATTTTCATAATAGTACAAGAAAACTTTGAAGCATTTACATAAGTTCCAGCATAAGCAAGAACTAAATTAATTCCTATTGTCCTCATAAATGATGTTTTACCACTCATATTAGATCCCGTAATAATTTGAATATCTTGACTACATTGAAAATCATTTTCAATACAAGCCTTTTCCTCTAATAATGGATGTTTTATATTTTTCATTTCTAAAGAAATATTATCTTCTAAGATAGGAAATACTAATTCTTCTTTTACAAACGCTACAGTAGATAAACTAATTAATACTTCCATTTCTTCTAAAGCATCGATACTCCTTTTAAAAGTATTATTTTCCTTTTTTAATAATTCTGTATATTGATATAAAATTTTATAATTTAAAGAAAAGAAAATATTAAAAATAAGATTAGTTATCAAATTAAAACGATAAGAATTGAAAGTAGAAATTTTATTTAAATGATTAAGGGTTTCCCTTCCTTTTCTAATATCATCTTGTAAAGACTTATTTTTTTTAGAATGAAAAGAAACACTTTCCATATAATGATAAGTATCACCTAACCAACTAAATATTCTTACACATTTAGAAATTTCATCAAACTCTTCCCTATAAATAGAAGTATATAGAAAAGTAGACGCTAATTGAAAGAAAAATAAACCAGCAAAATACATAAATGATAAAATCTGAAAACAAGCAAGCAAAAAAGTTAAAATAGTAAGAAAAGAGAAAATAGTTGAAATCACAAGCTCTATCTTTTTGCTTTTTTTCTCTTTATCAAAAAAATAGTAATATTCTTTAAAATCTATTTTTTCTATATTTTTTACATGTGTTAATTTTTCTTGAAAAGAAAGAACAAATTCAAAATTGTTTTGTAATTCTTTAATAGCTTCTTGATTCTCTAAAATATTTTTTTTCATTACTTTTTTTAAAGATAAAGTATCTATTAGTTTTCTTCTTCCACCTAAACTACTGGTAAAATTCAAAAACTGAAAAAGAGAATTTTTACCAAATACACCTAAATCTAGCAATGCACTATCTTCTACTTCTATTTCTTCTGATTTAAGAGATTTCCACTTTTCAGTTCTCCTCATTTCATATTTTTCTATTAATTCTACATAAATTTCATATTTTCTTTTTTTCTTATTCACTTGATTATGATAAAGCGCTACAAAGGCAAAGATAAATGCTATCACCCATAAAAGAGCAATAATCCAATTAGATGGCTGATTGCTATAAAAAATAACTAGTAATAAAAAGGCAAAAAATAACAATATTCTCACTCTAGATAATTGATTACTTTTTCTTTCTTCTTCTTTTCTTCTACTTTCATACTTCTCTTTAAATTCTAATAATTGTTTTTCCATTTTCTAGCTCCTTAAAGTCTAAATTTATTATACCATATAAAAAGAAAAAATTATTCATTTTTTCTTTTGGCAATAGTACTAATATAAGAGACTTTCAAAAAAGAATCATAATACATTTTCTTTCTCTTTAAAAGAAGAAAAATATGGATAGGATAAAAGAGAATGATAAAAAAGAAGATAGTAGGATATAAAACGATACTAAAAATTCCATGTACTTTTAATAAAAAATAAGGAAAAGAAAAATAATAAAGAAATAAGAAAAGAATTCTAAAAGATAAACGGAAAAGATTGTGATTGGAAAATTCTAGTTTCACATTTAAGAACTTTCCTCCTAATGTTTTACCATCAAAACTAATAGGAATGAAAATATAATAAATTGAAAAAAAGTAAAGTTCTATATATTTAATTTTGAAAAACGAAGAAAGAAATGATAATAAGATTAAGAAAATCATCATATCTAATAGAAAAAGAGTGATTCGCCTAAGTCCTGAGACTTCTTTTCCTCTCTCAATAGAACAGTTATCTATTTCTTCTCTACTAGGTAAAAATCTAAGAAATAAGCCTATCACAAAATATCCTATAACTCCCCCTAAAGTATTCATAATAAGATCATCTACATCAAAAAAACGATATGGATAAGGATAAATAAAATATAAACCAGTTAATTGAGTTAATTCAAAAAATAGACTCAACAAGAAACTATAAAAAACAGTTTTCTTAAAATTGCACTTAAAGTAATAACGCAAATACATACCAAATGGGATAGTCATTACAATATTAAATGCGACTGTATAAAAACAAGGTTCTGTTACTGCTTTTAAATAAGTAGAAGGTTCTGTTAAAACAAAAGAAGATTCTCTTAAAAAGTCTGAAATAAAAGTAAAGGGAACTAAACGAATCATTCCTTCTTGATATACTACTTCCTCCAATTTAGGAAGAGGCAAAATTACTAAAAAATAAACAGTCATCATGTAAAGAATAAAAGAATAAATAATAAATACTCTAAATTTATGAATAGAACCATATTTATGATATTGATGCAAAATAAAAGGGATAGTAAAAAATATAGCAATCATTGGAAATAATAAAATGGCTGTTTTAATTGGTATTAAATAACTCATAAGTAAAAGGGATTAGTATTCTAATCCCTATCCTCCCTTCCTTTAAAAATTATTTTCCTCTCATAATATTTTTACTACACCAATAAGTAATTATAAAATATCCTCCATAGATTCCTACTAAGAAAATAGAAGTCATAATAATAGATTCTAATAATTTTTGATTACCAATTGTTTCTAAAATGTAGTTACAAAACATAATTCCAAAAATGGAATGAATGATAGCTAATAATAAGGGGAATAAAAAGAAGATAGCAATCTGTCTAAATAAAGCCTTTTTAATCATCCTTTCATCTGCACCTATTTTTCTTAACATTCGAAATCTCTCTTTATTGTCACTACTTTCAGACAATTCTTTTAAAGCTAAAATAGCCGCACTACTAATCAAGAAAATAATACCAAGATAAATTCCAATAAAAGTTACCATTGCGCCTAATCCAACACTATTTTCATATAGGCTAAGTTTACTTTCTATTTCTAATTTTGTATTTTTAAAGTATGGATGACTAGTAAGATTTCTAACCATTTCTTCTGTTTCTTGTATTTCCTTCTTATAATTAGCTAAAAAGATACTTTCTACCCTAATAGAATTATCTAATGCATCATCTGGAACAACAAAAATTCCAGTATTAATATGATTAGCAGAAATATGAACAAATCCATTTTGACAGTTTTGATATTTAGGATGATAATCTTTACCAAATAAAGTAATAATTGTATTTTCTTTTAAAGCTTCATTTCGTATAGAAACAGTAGAATCAAAGTCAGCGATAACAAGATATTCATCTTCTTCTAACGTATATTCTTCTAAATGATAAAGTCTAGCAACTTTATTATAATCACTTATTTTTATAAATTCTTCAGCTGTATTTAAATTTAAATAAGGAAACTTTTCTTTTACAGTATCTAAATAATTCCCTAAAGTATCTTGAAATGTAATATCATCAGTCGCAAATATTTCTACTTCTACAATATCTTCGAAATAGGCATCAATATCTATATCTAATTTTTGTAATGTTTCTCTAGTAGAAAGTTTAGAATCGACAATAATTTCTTTCGTATAATTCTTGTCTTTATCTAATAGTTCTTCTGAAATATCTACTGCTTTATAAAATTCTACATCAATAGGCGCTAAAGACTTTAAATTAGCCGTCATAGAATTTTTAATAGATAAGGCAGAAGATAACACACAAATTGTTACAAATAACATTAGACAAATAATAGTCATAGAAAAGACAGTGGTATTAATTTTACTACTAACCTGTCTTAAGGTAAAACTATTTAATCCCTTATAATAAATAGTTTTAGATTTTTGAACAAGTCGTAATAACAATCCTGATAAAGACCAAAATATAGCATAGGTAGAAATAATTCCTAATGCAATAGGAATAAAAACTTTATCAACACTATCTAAGACATTCTCTACTCCACCTGTTACCATATAATAGGCATATCCAAGTAATGTTGAAAAAATGAAAAACACAAGAGTAGAAATATGAGGATTTTTCATATACACTTTTTCAGCTTTTTTACTACCATGAAGTAAATCAATTAATTTACACTTACTGATATTTATAGTATTGAATAGCATAACTAAAATATACATGATACTAAAATAAATTAATGTTTTAATGCATGCACTAAAAGAAAAGACAAATGAAAATTTTGTTAGATCTGCTTCAAACATATTTGCAACAAGTAAACTCATTCCTTGGGAAAGTATTACACCTAAAAATAATCCAATTCCTAAAGAAAGTAAACCAATAAAAACAGTTTCAAAAAATAAAATCATGGATATTTTACGTTTACTCATACCAAGTGTTAGGTAAATACCAAACTCTTTTTTTCTCCTTTTTATTAAAAATCTAGAAGCATAAATAATCAAGAATCCTAATATGAAAGAAACAAATACACTTACTCCTGATAACATGTTAGTCATAAGTTCAATAATAGATCTAGTAGACTTTGAAACATCCATCATAACAGTTTGACTTTCTATTGCATTAAATACATAAAATATTGCTACACCAAGAATTAAAGTAAAAAAGTAGATGGCATAATCTTTAAAACTTTTCTTGATGTTTTTTAAAGATAACTTAAAGAGCATCATTTAAATCTCCACCAAGTAGTGTTACTACATCAATAATCTTATCAAAAAATTCTTTTCTAGAACTATTTCCTTTTCTTATCTCATTAAAGATTTTACCATCTTTGATAAAGATTACACGAGTTGTATAAGAAGCAGTAAAAGCATCATGAGTTACCATTAAAATAGTTGCTTCTAACTTCTCATTCAAATAATTAAATCTCTCTAAAAGCATTTTAGCAGACTTAGAATCTAATGCTCCTGTTGGTTCATCCGCTAAAATAAGTTTTGGATTCGTGATAATAGCACGAGCAGAAGCGACACGTTGCTTTTGTCCTCCTGACATTTGATAAGGATACTTCATAAGGACATTCTTGATATCTAATTCTTCAGCTACCTTTTGAATTCGTCTATCTATCTCTTTAACATTAACATTTTGAATAGAAAGCGCTAAAGCAATATTCTCATAAGCTGTCAAAGTATCCAGCAAATTAAAGTCCTGAAAAATAAATCCTAGTTCTTCCCTTCTAAACTTATTTAAATTGTTTCCCTTTAATTTTGTAATATCTTCACCAGCTACATAAATGTGTCCTGATGTTACTCTATCAATTGTAGAAATACAATTTAAAAGAGTTGTTTTACCAGATCCAGAAGACCCCATAATGGCAACAAATTCCTGCTTGCCTACTTCAAAAGAAAGATTATCAATGGC
>CAZRIC010000099.1:0-5392 GCA_964600095.1 uncultured Muribaculaceae bacterium | reverse complement strand
AAATATGATTTTTCTAAAAAAGTAAGAAGAAGTATGACTTTAAAAGCTCAATGGAGAAAAATATCTTCCGCATCAGAAATTTTATATAAAATAATTTTTGATAGTGACGGTGGCTCTAAAGTAGATACGCAAGAAGTATCTCCAGGGGAATCTATACAAAAGCCAACAGATCCTGTAAAAGATGGATATACTTTTGAAGGTTGGTATAATGGAGATGCAAAATTTGATTTTAGTAAGAAAATTACTCAAAATGTTACATTAAAAGCTAGATGGAAAGAAAAGAAGAGTGATACAAAGAAACCAAATTCTAGCAATGACAATAAAAAGCCAGATAAGACAGATGGTAAAAAACCAGAAGAGGATAAGAAGCCAAATACAGACTCTAATTTATCAGCTGATTTAAAAGTAGGAGATAGAGTAAAGATTGTTGGAGAATATGCAGAAAGCTCTACTTCTAAAAGAGCGCTTCATAAACGCGCAATTGGTTGGAAAAGAGTTATTCTAAAAATTTATGAGGGAAGAGAATATCCTTACCGAGTTGGTAATGAAACAGGTACTACAGGTTTCTTTAAAGCAACCTCTTTAGAAAAAATAGAAGATTAATAGATGAGTGATTAACTCATCTTTTTTCTTTCTATTTTAATAAAAATATGATATTATGGAATAGTTGAGGGTGATAGTATGTTAATCGCTAATAATATTGGATTACGTTTTGGAAAGAGAATTTTGTTTGAGAATGTAAATTTAAAATTTGAAAATAATAACTGCTATGGATTAATTGGCGCGAATGGTGCAGGAAAGAGTACCTTTTTAAAAATATTAAGTGGAGAAGTAGATTCTACGAGTGGAGAAGTTATTATTGGAAAAGGCGAAAGAATGTCTTTTTTAGTACAAAATCATAATGCCTATGATAATTTTAATGTACTAGATACTGTTATTATGGGAGATCAAGAACTATATGATATTAAGACAGAAAAAGATGCTTTATATATGAAAGAGGATTTCACTAACGAGGATGGAATTCGTGCGGGAATATTAGAAGATTTATTTTTAAAGAAAAATGGTTGGCAAGCAGATGCTGATGCAGCAATTCTATTAGATGGACTTGGAATTGATTCCTCTTTACACAATAAAATGATGAGTGATTTAAAGGAATCTGATAAAGTAAAAGTTATGCTTGCTCGTGCTCTTTTTGGCGAGCCAGACATTTTATTATTAGATGAGCCAACTAATGGATTAGATTTAGATAGTAAAAATTGGTTAGAGGAATTTTTGATTGAATTTAAAAATACTGTTATTGTCATTTCCCATGATCGTTATTTTTTAAATAAAGTATGTACTCATATGGTGGATATTGATTATGAAAAGATTACTATGTTTGCTGGTAACTATGATTTCTGGTATCAATCTAGTCAATTGATTCAAAAACAAATGAGAGAATCTAATAAGAAAAAGGAAGAAAAAATTGCAGAATTGCAAGATTTTATTCGTAGATTTAGTGCGAATGCATCGAAATCTAAGCAAGCTACTAGTAGAAAAAAATCTTTAGAAAAAATTGTTTTAGAAGATATTAAACCATCTAGTAGAAGATATCCTTTTATTCAATTTGAACCAGAACGTTTTCTTGGTAAAGAAGTTATTCATTTAGATCATGTTTCTAAATCTATCGATGGAATAGAAGTATTAAAAAATATGCGACTTACTTTAAAACCAGGAGATAAAATTGCTTTAATAGGAAATAATGAGATTGCCAAAACTGCTTTATTAGAGATTTTAGCAGGTGTGATAGAACCAGATAGTGGCACTGTAAAAGTAGGAACTACTGTAATAGCTTCTTATTATCCTAAAAAGAATGATGAATATTTTTCCGTAGATAAAGATATGGTAGAATGGCTAAGAGAATATTCTTCTGTAAAAGAGGATGCTTTTGTTAGAGGCTTTTTAGGAAGAATGTTATTTAGTGGGGAAGAAGCTTTAAAGAAGGTAAATGTTTTATCCGGTGGGGAAAGAGTTCGGTGTATGCTATCTAAAATGATGTTAGAACATGGAAATGTACTTCTATTAGATGAGCCAACAAACCATTTGGATATGGAAGCTATTACTGCTTTGGATGAAGGCTTATCTAAGTTTCAAGGAACTATTGTTTTTGCTACTTATGATCAACATTTAATTGAAACTTTAGCAAATCGTATTATTGAGATTCATGAAGATGGTAGTTATATCGATAAAGAATTAACTTATGAGGAATATTTAAAGAAGTATGGAAAATAAATTTTTCTTGCAAAATAGTATAGAAAAAATAGAAAATGGGAAAAGCAGTTTTTTTCTAGATCCAAAAGAAAAAAAATTTGTACTATCTAAATTAAGAAAAAATAGAATCCCTTATCAAGTTTATAGTCCTTATCCAGAAGCTGAAAAAGTATTAATTTATAATGGAGAATTTCCAAAGATAGAATTATTAGAAATTGTATCGAAGGAGAAATTAGAGCATAGAGAAATTCTAGGTATGTTATTTGCTAATCAAATTTTACCTTACTCTTATAGTGATATTATTATTACTGAAAATACGCACTATTTAATTGCTCTAAAGTCAGTAGCAGATTATTTAAAGATTCATGTACAAGAGATTGGAAAAAAACAAGTAAAATTTCTTGAAAAGGAATTGTCTTTTTTAGAGGAATATCAACCAGAATATGATTCGTTTCTTTATCATGTAAGTGGATTAAGATTAGATATGATAGTTTCTAAAATTACACGGCAAAGTAGGAGTGCAGTAGAAGAAATAATTGCAGGTAAGGAAGTCTTTTTAAACTATGAAGTAGCATTAAAAAAAGATATCTGTTTAAAGGAAGGGGATATCTTTTCTATCCGTGGATATGGAAAATATTTATTCTCTAAAATTTGTTATCAAAATAAAAAGGGAAATATGGATATAGAAATTTTAAAATATAAATAAAAAGTAAGCATTGCTTACTTTTCTTGTGCTGTTATAATAATACCAATGTGATGATTGTCTTTAGGTCCTAAATAGTAATAGATAATAAAGGAACAAAGGCAAGCAACTAGAAATAATAAAATATATTTTAATGCACCTTTCATAAGTACCTCCTAAATTAATCTCACTTCTTTATCTGTATAAAATGGATGCTTTGGATCAATTCTATCATAGAAAAGAATTCCATTTAAATGATCTATCTCATGTTGGAAACAAGCAGATAATTCTTCTCTAGCTCGAATTCTTATTTTTTGTCCATCCATATCAAATCCTTCGACAGTAACTCTAGCATGTCTTTTTACATGTCCTGGTACATCTCTATTTACACTTAAGCACCCTTCACCTTCTTCTGCGGCAATCATTTCATCAGAATAACTGATAATCTTAGGGTTTACTACGACATAATTATCAAATTTTCCTTCTTCAAATTCATGTACAATAATAATAATTCTTTTTAATAGTCCTAGTTGTGGGAAAGCTAATCCCATTCCAGGACGCAAATCATATTTTTTTTCATATTTTTCAATTTGACTATAGGTTAATTCTTGAATTCCTCTTTCGATTAAATCTTTATCTTCTTTCGTTAAAGGAAAAACAACTTCTTTACTTTTCATACGTAGTAACTTTTCCTTTTCGTCTAAAATTGTTAACTTCTTAAAATCTTTTTCGCTTCGCATAATTTCACTTCCAACAGATACATTATAGCAAAAAACTCTTTAAAAAGCAAAGAAAATAGAAGTTTCCTTCTATCTTCTTGGTCCAGGACCATTATCAAAAGCACGGGCACCTATAACAATAACTAAAAGTATAAATAATACTAAAATGATAGCTGCTCCATATCCTGTACCAACGCCACCGTTATTACAGCAACTGTTACTTTGAATGCCAGGGTATCCGCCGTATCCTTGATATCCACCGTAGTAATACATATAAACCCTCCTAACTATTCAATATATCATATTGTTTTATTTCTAGTTTGTTCATGACGAATAACTATATTTCTAATAAAATCGTTTGTCAAATATGGGATAATATGATATCATAGTATATGTAATAAGATAGAAAAGGTGATTCTGTGCTTAGAAAATTAAAAAACAATTTCGAAGATATGGATAAAATATTATTAATCATTATGTTTTTTCTTAGTATATTTGGCCTTTTTAACATTGTTTCTGCCTCTAGTAGGGAAGCAGTAGTGGGAATGGATAAATCTGTATATTTTTATTTTTATCGTCATTTAATTATTTTAATTGGAGGCTTAATTGCTTTTATTATCATTTCTTGTGTTGAAACGAAACATTATTATCGGATTGTTCCACCTCTTTTTTGTGCATTCGTTTTTTTGAATTTTTTCGTTATTATAAATGGTACTTTTACTAGGGGAGCAATGAACTGGATTCCATTAGGATTCTTTAACTTACAGCCCAGCGAAGTAGCAAAGCCTATTATTATTGCTGCTTTAGCCTTATTAGTAGAAAGATATGGAAAAAGGGTAAGAAGTCCGAAAACAAAACATTGGAATTTAATTTGGATATTTTGCGGGATAGGATTAATTATTCCTGCTCTTGTATTTATGCAGAAAGACTTAGGTACAACGATTATTCAGTTAGCTATTTTTGGAGTTATTTATTTATTAAGTCCTATTCTACCGAAAGAAAAATGGAAAATAATAGGGGGATTAGCGACTTTATCAGTATTATTCTTATTAGCAGTATATGCCTATAAAGGAGAAATATTATCTCAAAAACAAATGGAGAGATTTAATTATTTTAATCCTTGTTCAAAATATGGTGGTACAGGTTATCAAGTTTGTAATGCTTATATTGCTATTAACTTAGGCGGATTAAATGGTGTAGGAATTGGTAAGAGCACACAAAAGTATTCTTATATTCCAGAAGCTCATACCGATATGGTATTTGCGATTTTTGCAGAGGAGTATGGGTGTCTAGCTGGTTTATTTCTATTACTATTATATGCGATTATATTATGGAGAATTTTGATGTTATCTAGCCGGGCAAGTACAATTCGTGGAAAATATATGTGTTTGGGAATTGCCGTTTATATTTTTGCCCATATTTTTATTAATTTAGGTGGAATGTTTGGAATTATTCCACTTACAGGAGTACCTCTTCCATTTTTATCTTATGGAGGAAGTTTTACTCTTTCCTTAATAGCATCTTTTGGAATTGTACAAAGAGTGCATATTGAAACGAAGCGTTACAAACTTAAATTTTAGGGGGATTTATGGATAATCTAATAAACCAAATAGAAGAAAAGGCACAAATATTATCAAATAAAGGTATAAGGACATATAATAAATATGGTCAAAAATCTGTTATAAAAACTAAAAACAAAATTGAATTTGCTAAAAATAGAATAAAGAAAAAAATAGAAAAC
>CAZRIC010000098.1:0-5403 GCA_964600095.1 uncultured Muribaculaceae bacterium | reverse complement strand
CCGGCACCATCGCCGGCGGCGCGTAAGCACTCGCGCCATCGTGGGACACCTTGCCCGGTAAGGTGTCCCACTTTCATGCCGTACTATCATCCATTAAAATTAAATCGTATTTCTCTCCATTTAGTATTTTATCAATACATTCCTGTCCAGATAAAACTAATGTAGTATCTACTTGATAATCTTTTAATAATCGTGCAGCTACTTTTAAATTGATTTTATTATCATCTACTACTAATATCTTACTTCCTTTAGCACAGAAGATTTGCGCTTCCTCTACCGTATATTCTTGTTCTAATGAAGAAAGTTCTTTATGAACGATTTGCTGATCAATAGCTACAGTAAATTTAGAACCTTTTTGATAAACACTTTGAACGACTATTTTTCCATTCATTAACTCTACTAAACTTTTAGTAATAGCAAGTCCTAATCCAGTTCCATCTGTTGTAATATTCTTTTCTAATTCAAATCTTTCAAACTTTGTAAATAATTTATTCATATCTTCTTCTTTAATACCAATACCAGTATCTTCAACAGAAATAATCATTCTACAAATGTCTTCTTGAATAACCGTATTGACTTTAAAATCAATATGCCCTTCTTTTGTATATTTTACTGCATTAGTAAGTAAATTTACAATAATTTGTTTAATTCTTACATGGTCTCCATAGAGAACTGGTGGAATATCTTCATCAATATAAGTTCTAAACTCTAACGGTTTATCTCCAATACGAGCATGAATTAAAGAGATTACTTCTTTCATCAATTTCTTAGAAGAATATTCTGTATTGACAATTTCTAACTTATTCGCCTCTATTTTAGAAATATCTAGAATACCATTTACTATTTCTAGTAGATTGTTAGAAGAGGTAATAATATCTTCTACTTCTTCAATGGCACTTTCTGGTAAATCCTCTTCTTTTAAGGCTTGACTAAATCCTACTATAGCATTTAAAGGAGTTCTAATTTCATGGGACATATTAGATAAAAATTCAGTTTTTGCTCTATTAGCTTTTTCTGCCTGTTCTTTAGCAACATTTAACTGTTCAATCATCTTTAAATCGGGATTTTCAATTGTAAAGTAGGTAAGAAAAGTAATAAAAGCAGCAACAGAAGTAACTAATAAAATATCTGGAAAATTAAATTGAATACTAACAGCTACTGTAGCGAGTAAGATGAAAGCATATACTGGCCAGTATTTTTTATTTTCTAATTTTTTACGATTACGAATAAGAATTAATATCCATAAAATAATAGCAAGCCCTGCAATCACATAACAGATAGTAGCGCTTGGACCAAAAGTATACATCATTTTACCATTGCTATAAACCTCTAATGGAGCAAAGAATATTAATAAACTACTTCCGAAAAAGATTAATAATAAGATAAGAAAAATGCGATTAAAATAACCGATATTTTCATCCTCATTAATATCTATATGTCCTTTATTCTTCCTAGAAGAAATAACAATAATATAATAGGTAAATAAAAACATCCAAGAGATAATAGCTACTAAATAAAGTTTAGCCAGTGGATTTGTTAAGAAATGATCTTTATTTACAATTCCAGAGTAAACGCTTGCCATATCAATAATTAAAGTAATAAAAACATCAATGATTAAAGACCTATAAATTTTATTTTCTAGAGTATTTATCTTCTTTTTACTGAAGTAAATAATCATAATAAGTCCTATATAAAAGATTCCTGATATTTGAAAAAATAAGCTTGTCAATCCTAACACCTACTATTCTATACTAAATATATTATAACATAGGAATAAATGAATGAATATAGAAAAATTAAAAAAAGTAGAGTTTCTTCTCTACCATTTTTTTGTATTCCTGATTTTTATTTTTTGATTTCCCTCTAAGCCATGTGTAGAGGCTACATTCGGTACAATAGAATAAACATCATCACGATGAATTGTTCCTCTTCTACATAGTTTTTCTAACTCCTCTATCATTCCAGCCCCACTTACTAAGGCCTTATCATACAAATCCATAAAAGAATCGTGGGACTCTACACTCGCATCCATTGGATTTAACCATAACTCGTGTTCTTCATTTAAATATGGATGAACTTCTTCTATATTTCGATGGTAAGAAAAAGAACTAGTTCCTTTTAATATTGGATCAAGAGAATCAAACATTTTTCTTTTGATTCCTCTAGAGTCACATTTTAAATATTTAGTAAAAAGTTCTACTTGTCCGAAAGCGGTTAAAAAAGTTTGCCCACCATTAGGAATATGATAAGTCTTTTCTAAACTTTCATCAAGAATTGCGATTAAAGCTTTTCTAATTTTTGCTGTATCAAAAGAAAAATCTTTATATACGGGATAAGTAGAAGCATCTTTTCCTTCTTTTTTTGCCATTAAATAAATATCTAATAAAGTTTCTACAATTCCATGTTTCCATGTTTCTCTTTTAGGATCTCTTGTATGATCTCCGGCATAATAGATAATTAAAGGATGGGTATAAGCATCTAACATATGATGCATAATATATCCTGGACCGATGAATAATCTTACTTGTTCATCTTCTATAGCCTCTAATTTCTCCGCACTTTTTAAATATTGATAAACAAATTCAGGAAATTGATATTCTTGCAATAATTCTGAATTTTCTACATTTTTATCTAATCTTTTCTGATTAAAAATTTTATAGAAATCATGATAAATTAAAAAATCATGTCCTTGCGCAAAAATACGATATTGATCATAATGAGGAAAACCACTTAATGTTTCCTGCGACAATCTTCTTTTAAAATCTCTATAAAATATATCATGTGTTTTAGGACCTGGCATATTTTTCTCCTTTTATTTTCTTTTATATTGAAATACCTTTGGAGTAGATTCTATTCCCTCTTCTGGGTAATCTCTTGTTAATCCTTCATAAATTTGATAATCTTTTAATTCTCTATAGAAGTCAAATGGTCTTACATCCTCTGCTCTCTTTCCTGGAAAAACATCTATTCCACATTCTCTTAATACAGTAGTAGTCCACTGAGAACAAAAGAAATGATTGCTTAAAGTAAATCCTTTAGTACCACTTAATAATAAGGATACTAAGCCAAGATAATTAAATTTTAAACGTCCGCCAATACTTAAGTAATAATCCATTCTATCTGAAATCTGATTCCATACATCATCGGTAACCCCTAATTGCATAACAGCAATCTTACTTTTATCAGGATTTAAAACAAACATATCCTTTCGAATATCTTCCGTAATAATTCCTGAATTGAATGGATTTTTCATCTCTTTTCTAGCAAAAGAAACCATGTTTCTAAGCCTACTATCCCTAGAAAGGGAAATATGAGAATAAGTATCTCCTTCGTAACGATTCCAAAATTTTAATTTGGCCCTAGCTGTAATCATTTTACCTGGAACAGTATCTGTATAGCTAGCGACGACATAGATAGCCCTCTGTTTCATATAAGCCACCCCTTCTTTTGAGTTGTTATACTACCATTATTTTGTCAAAAAGTCAATTTTAAAAAAGAATGTGACTTTACTCACATCCTTCTATTTTAAATATTCATTTAGTAAAGTCGTGAATTCCTCTTGTAGTTCTTTTAATCTAGACTCTTCTTTGGCTTCAAAACGAGCAGTAATATTAGGACCTGTGTTAGAGCATCTAACAAGTGCCCATCCATCTTCAAACTCCACTCTAATTCCATCTACTGTTACCATTTGATAATTTTTACTGATGCAATAGTCTTTTATTTTCTCAACTACACCAAACTTTATTTCATCTGGGGCATGGAATTTTAATTCTTCTGTTGAATAATAATGATTAATATTATCTAATAATTCACTTGTTTTCTTTTCTGTATTTGATAAAATTTCAACAAGTCTCATACCAGCATAAATTCCATCATCAAAACCTGGCCATTTATCCCTGAACCAAATGTGTCCAGAATATTCTCCTCCAAAATCAAAATCTTCCTTATTAATTTTTAAATTCATGTAAGAATTACCAGTACGTGCCATTTCTGTTGATAGTCCTAGTTCTTTTAATCCATCAATTAAAGTTTTAGAACATTTTACATCATAGACAGCTTTCTTATTCTTCATAGTACTTGCAATACTACGGTAAACAATAAGCATAATTAAATCACTACTAATAATTTCTCCATTTTCATCTACTAATCCTACTCTATCCGCATCTCCATCGATTCCAATTCCAAGATCATATCCTAGTTCTTTTACTTTAAAAGATAAATCTTTCATGTTTTCTCTTACACATGGATCTGGGTGATGATTTGGAAAATTAGGAGCAGAATCACAGTATAATAGTTCATATTCTACTGGGAACATATCTAATATTTTCTTAATGATGATAGATCCTGTTCCATTTCCACAATCAAATACTACACGAACTTTTCTATTTCCAAGTTGAATACTATTTTTCATTTCTTTTAAATAGTCTTCTTCAATAGAAAGAGTTCTAATAGTTCCTTCTTTTTGAATAAATTCTCCTCTATTGGTATAATCTCTAAATTTTGTAATAGCTTCTCCACAAGCATTTCCATCTAAATTAAAAGAGATTTTAAAACCATTATATTCTTTTGGATTATGACTAGCTGTAATCATAATTCCCGTTTCAATTTTCTCTTTCTTTTTTCCATAATAATACATAGGAGTTGTTACAAGCCCTAAATCAGTAATATCTGCACCACTTTCGATAAGTCCTTTTATTAAAGCATTATGAATAGCTGGAGAAGAAATTCTATTATCGTGACCTACAATTACTCTTTTTAAGCCCATTTCGGCAATATAGCTTGCAAAACTTCTTCCTAATGTATAGGCAACATCTTCTGTAATCTCTTTTTCCCAAATACCTCTTATATCATATTCTCTAAATATTGTTTCTGTAATTTTAATAATTTCCATAAATCCTCCTTAATTCCCATGTGGGTGAAATTCTTTATAATTTTCTTTTAAATGCTCATTGGAAATATGCGTATAAATCTGTGTTGTAGAAATATCACTATGACCTAATAATTCTTGAATACTACGTAAATCAGCACCGTGATTTAATAAGTGCGTAGCAAAAGAATGTCTTAAGGTATGAGGAGATATTTCTTTTTTTATATTGGCCTCTAAAGCTCGTTCTTTTATAATTTTAAAAAATCCTTGGCGTGTAAGTTGCTTCCCGTGATTATTTAAAAATAAATAATCGTTATAATCTCTTTTTAAAAGACTAGAACGATATTTTTCTAAATAAATCGTTAAAAAGTGAAGAGCATATTCTCCTAGTGGTACAATTCTTTCTTTGCTTCCTTTTCCTAAAGTTCTTAAGGTAGCACTTTCTAGATCAATATCTCCTATTTTTAAATTTACTAATTCTGTTACACGTAATCCACTTGCGTATAATAGCTCTAGCATTGCCTTGTTTCGGTAAC
>CAZRIC010000097.1:0-5464 GCA_964600095.1 uncultured Muribaculaceae bacterium | reverse complement strand
AAAGGCATATAATAGTGTATCTTGCAACCACTCATAGGTACAATAAGAAAAGGAAATTTGTTTTTTCTTTTTTATTTGTATTTCATGATTAATTTCATGAAATAATGTTTCTAAGGAATCAGTAATCCCTTTTCTTAAAGTTGCAATATGGGAAATACTAAGTTCAATTCCTTCTTCACTCGCACTTCCCCAACTATCTCTTTTTTTCTTTATCTCTATATCACAATTTTCTATTCCATTTTCCTTTAAAAAATAATGTCCTAAAGATTGTATACAAAAAGAAATTAAAGGGATTGGACAATTCTTTCCTTTTTTTTCTACTAACCTTTTTATAATAAGATTAGGGAACTCAACCGGAATTTCTCGGTAATCTAACTTGAAAATCTGTTCTAATTCTTCTCTTCTAGCTTTTTTAAAAATAGAATAATTACCACTTCGTAATTCTTCTAAAATAGTATTTAAAATAATAGAAGAACTCTCTTTTTCTGTCATTTCTTTTTACTTCCTTTCTGCTCTTCTATTAATTCTAAATCACACTCTAATGCTTTTCTATAATATCCTGAGGCATCTTCATTATTTCTTTTCCAATAATATTCTAAAAAGTATTGATCCTTTAATAATTCTTCTAGTAAAATTTCATCTTGATCCATAGTCTCTAAAAATATATTTTTCATACGCCCTCCAAAGATACGAAAAGAGAATAATTTAATTATCCTCTTTATCTTCATTTTGATATTCATTAACATTAATAGCAATTCCTACTACCAAAATATACGATAAAGCATAAATCCAAATCATTAAAATAACAATATTTGAAAGACCACCATAAAATAAGTCATAATTAGAAAAATGATTGGCATAGTAAGAATAAATGAAAGTTGCAATCACCCAACCAATAGTTGTAAATGCAGCTCCTTTCGTTGTATATTTACTAAATATTTTCCAGTCTGGTGCAATCGTATAAATCAATTTAATAAAAATAAAAATGATTAACATTGCTAATGGCCATCGTAAATAAAGAAGAATACGATAGATTAAAGCAACTAAGGATTCTGAACTTATCATTGCTAATAACTGTTTTAAAATAATATCACCAAATGCTAAAACGATTAAAGTAAAAACAAATAATCCTATCATTAAAGTAATAATAAATAGGGATTTTACTCTTCTCTTAATTAAATCAGAATGTGGAAATCCATATAAAGCATTGGATGCTAATATAATAGAATGTGCTCCATTACTAGCAATCAAAAACCCAGTTATCATGGAAATTCCGACATTAGTATCAAATCCTTTTCCCTCTAAAAGGGGAACCATCAAATTTACAACATCTCGTGGAAAAGCCTCTGTAATTGCCTCCACAATCGTCGTCATGGATATAGAGAAAAAGGACGCAATTAATCCTATTAAAATTAATATTGGAAAAACGGATAAAACTAAAAAGAAGGCAATTTGTCCTGGCAAAACACGTACCATTGGATTCGTCACGATATCCCATAGTTTTTTCAAACTATCCTTTAATCTCTTCATATCATTCCTCTTCTATTTTTCTACTACATGAATTAAATCTTTTGAAATTTCTTCTAAAGCACGACCGATTGACTTCTTAGAAGTATACTCCGTTTCTTTCATTTGATAATACTCTTTTTCATCCATTTCTTTTGCTCTTTTAGAAACAATATTTACTAATAAATATTTAGATCCTACTTTTGCTAATAATTTATCAATAGATGGATATATCATAATCTCACTCTCCCTTATTATTAGAATATCTCATCTAATGTAAAACTGCAACGAATTTACAAAAAATTGACAAAACTTTACATCATTTAATAATTTCATAAATAAGGGGTTCTTTTTCAACAGGTTCCTCTTCTATCGTAAAACAATCTAAAATATCATTTACTTTTACATCAATTTCATCTAAATACACCTTTAATAGTTCGTCATTTACTTTCACAAAGTCACCTACTTTATGATTTAATACAAGACCTACTTGATAATGAATTTTATCTTCTTTCTGTAGTCTACCTGCTCCAATCTTTCTAGCAATCTCTCCAAGACCTAAAGCATCAATATGTGTAATATAACCTGCCTTAGCACTTCTTACAGAAAAAATTCGATTAGAAATCTCTAATTTTTCTAAATCTCCACCTTGTGCCTTGACCATTTCTTCAAACTTTTCATAAGCAACATTCGTATTAAACTTTTTAAAACATTGTTGTTCTGCTTCCTCTAACTCTATCTTCTCTACTGAACTTACGATTAACCCAGCCGTTTTAATAATAAGTTCCATAACATCTTCTGGTCCCATACCTTTTAATGCACTAATAGATTCCTTTACTTCCAAAGAATTTCCAATTGCATATCCCAATGGTTCTTCCATATTCGTTAAAATACAAATAGTCTTTTTTTGATATTGATTACCTATTTCAATCATAGTATGAGCAAGTTCACGAGCACTTTCTAAAGTTTTCATTAAAGCACCATTTCCTACTTTTACATCAATAAAAATAAGATCTGCACCACTTGCTATTTTCTTAGACATAATACTAGAAGCTATTAAAGGAATCGAATCTACCGTCCCTGTTACATCTCTTAAAGCATATAATTTTTTATCTGCTGGAACTAAATTTCCTGACTGACTAATAACAGAAACCCCAACATTATTTACCTGATTAACAAATTCATCTCTAGATAATTCTACTCGATAACCTGGAATAGATTCTAATTTATCAATAGTTCCACCAGTGTGTCCCAATCCTCTTCCACTCATCTTTGCTACTTTTAATCCAAAAGAGGCAAGTAAAGGAGCCAAAATAAGAGTGACTTTATCTCCTACTCCGCCAGTAGAATGTTTATCTACCTTTATTCCTTCAATAGAACTTAAATCAATCTTATCTCCACTATTGATCATGGCGTCTGTTAAATAGAAGATTTCCTCTTTTTCCATACCATTTAAAACAATAGCCATTAAAAGAGCACTTATCTGATAATCTGCTATTTCTCCTTTTAGCATTCCCTCAATCCAAAAATTTATTTCTTCTTTTGTTAAACTTTGTTTATTTTTCTTCTTTTCAATAATCTCTAAAATCGTCATATTATCACCATAATCATTGTAACATAAAGGGAAAGAAAAAGGAAGTATTGTAGTTTTAATGAATACATACTTCCTATAAAAGATTTTATTTTTTCTTAGTAAATAAACTTTTTGCGAAAATAATCCCTATTATCCAAAATGGAATTGTAAAAAAGAATAGTGGCCACATTTTTTCCTTTGCAGTAGAAATACAGAAAAAAATCAAAAATCCAAACCAAAAGGTTAAAAATGCTACAACAGGTAAATAAGAAAAAATAGATTGTAACTTTGTAGACAAAGAAACATGTTTTTGATTCTTTAAAAATAATGATAAAAGGTCCAATAAAGATACCATTGCTATAGAAAAGAATACTATTACGAATGGTAATAGAACTAAAAATGTAGTAAAATCTAAATTCGTACTTTTAAAATAAAAGAAATAGACAAACAAAAAGCACATAATAGAGCTTACAATAAGCCGAAAAATGCATGTTGCATAAGCACTAACAATTGAAGATTTCTCTATAAAATTTTCAACATTTTTTTCTAATTGTTCTGCCCTTAATTGATTCTGTTCTTTCCTTAATTTTTCTTGCTCTATCTCAAATGAATCCTTTTTTACTTTTTTCTTTTTAGGGAAAAAGCTATAAACAGAATAACTAATCAAAAATATTCCTACTATCGTAAAAATGAAAACAATGATTAATGATAATCCATAAGATTCAAGCATATCGAAAATAGAAAATAAATTTTTAGTTCCTGTTATAAAGCTATAGATAAGAATAGAAGCATATATCATCGTAATTCCTATTACTATTAAATTTATATAATCCCATGTATCTCTTTGTTTCTTATCTTTTAAATCAATTAAAGATTGTAAAGAATAACTACTAGCAATTAAACTAATAAATATTACTAATAAACACCATTCAGATAATTCAACACCTATAATAATTGCATCCTTTGGATTATTTTTATGATATCTGATTTTTCTAGGAGCCCCCTCTTTTGGAACAATTCCTGTACCATAATTAGTTGTTACTTGATAAAACTCGCCATTGGCATAATAGCGATAAGTCAACCTATAAGAAGTACTATCTTCATTCCTACGATAGACACTAGACTTTAAATATTCTCCTATAACTGTTTCATAGTCCTTATATTTTGAAGTTTCTTTAGAAAATTGATAGATTCCTAATATAGAAGAAATAACAAATAACAATATAAAAATAGCAAATCTAACTATTTTTCTTACTCTACTTTTCATAACTAACTCCTTATCTCTATTTTAAGAATATAATGAGAAAAACTTTCTGTCAATGGGAAAGTATATTTTGGATGTATAATAAATGACAATAAAAGCAGATTACTCTGCTTCTTTTGACTTATTACTAGATAAAAAAGTAACTTTTTCTGCCACTACTTCTACTAATTGACGCTTATGTTCTTCATCTGTTTCAATCTTTCTACTTTGAATACGTCCCTTAATTCCTACTAAATCTCCACCTTTACAATATTCTGTTGTGCTTTCTGCTACTCCTTTCCACATCACACAAGAAATAAAATCGGTTTCGTATTCTCCATTAGAATTTTTGAAAGATCTTGGAACAGCAAGAGTCATACGTGCTACCTTCTTTCCATTTTCGGTCTCTCTTAGTTCTGGGGTTTGAACAATTCTTCCGACCAATACAGCCTGATTTAACACAATATTTCCTCCTTTCAAGAAGCATCATACTACACTTTTTCAAAGAAGAAAAAAGAATGATTTTCATATTTTAAAGGAAAAATTTTTTCATATTTTAATTTTGAACAAGTCATAATTTATTTTTAGAAAAAAATAGTTATCAAAAAAACATCTTTCGATGTTTTTTAACTTTTTAAAAATAATTTTTTAATAGTGCATTTAACTCTACTGCATATTCCATTGGGAGCTCTTCTCTAAACCTATCAATAAATCCCATAATAATAAGTTCTTTGGCTCTTTCTTCACTAATTCCTCTACTCATTAAATAGAAAAGTTTATCTTTACTAATTTTAGCAACTGTAGCTTCATGATTTAACTGTGAAGAATTGTTTTCTACAATATTTTTAGGAATTGTATCGCTTTTAGAAAGTTCATCTAAAATAATGGTATCACACTTTATCATAGCTTGAGAATGATGTGCTTCTTTCATAATTCTAACAGTTCCTCGATAGTTTGCTTCCCCACCATTAGCTGCAATTGACTTACTAATAATGTCACTTGTTGTATAAGGAGCTAAATGAATCATACGGGATCCAGCATCTTGAATTTGACCAGTAGAAGCTACGGCTATTGAAATACATCTTCCCTTATCATAAGGTCCAGATAAAATACAGCCTGTATATTTCATATTTACTTTAGAA
>CAZRIC010000096.1:871-5498 GCA_964600095.1 uncultured Muribaculaceae bacterium | reverse complement strand
TTATCATTCTCTTTTAACCATTTAATAACTTCAACATCAGCATCCATAACGAATGTGCCTTTCCATGGTCCTTCAGTGTATTTACCATCTTCTCCTACTGGATTTACTACTGGTAGATTATATCTTTTTCCAACTTCATAGTCATCGGCACCAAATGCTGGAGCAATATGTACGATACCAGTTCCATCTTCCATAGTAACATAAGTATCACAAGTTACATAGAAAGCATTTTCTACTTTCAAAAATGGTAGTAATTGTTCATATTTCTTATACTCTAAATCAGTTCCTTTGTAAGTTTCAAGGATTGTTACTTCATCTCCTAATACTTGGTGGAGTAAAGCTTTGGCAATAATAAATTTATACCCTTGGCTTTCTACTTTTACATATTCTTCATTTGGGTTTACACATAAAGCAACATTTGCAAGCAATGTCCAAGGGGTTGTTGTCCAAACTAAGAAGTAGGCATCCTCATCTACTAATTTCATTGGTACGATAACAGAATTTACAGATATCTCTTTATAACCTTGCGCTACCTCATGACTAGATAGTCCTGTTCCACATCTTGTACAAAATGGCAAAATCTTGTGTCCTTCATAAAATAATCCATCCTCAAAGATTTTCTTTAAAATCCACCATTCTGTTTCAATATAATCATTTTTATAGGTAATATAAGCATTATCTGTATCAATAAATTGCCCCATCTTCTCTGTTAAATCGCGAAATGAAGCTTCATTTTCCCAAACAATTTCTCTACATTTCTGATTAAACTTTTTAATACCATATTTTTCAATATCATTTTTAGAAGTAAAACCTAATGCTTTTTCTACCTGTACTTCTACTGGTAATCCATGGGTATCCCATCCAATTTTTCTAACGACACGATACCCTTTCATAGTTTTATATTTACAGAAAGTATCTTTTAAGAACTTTGCTAACATATGATGAATTCCTGGCATTCCATTGGCTGTTGCTGGTCCATCATAAAAAACAAAGTCTTTTTTTCCTTCCCTATTTTGAATTGTTTTTTCTAAGATATTTTCTTCTTTCCATTTTTTTAAAATACCTTGTTCTACAACACTTGTTTTTTCTTTACTTAATTCTTCAAATTTCATATTAACCCTCCTCAAATTTTAACTCTTTATAAGAATCTAAATCTAAACCATATCTAGCATATACTTTAGGAATTCCAACTGATGTAATTTCATAATTTTGTAATTCTAACAATTCTATATACTTTTTAACAGCCTCTTCACTTTTTCCTTCAATTTCTAAATAGGTAGGAACCATTGGCCAAGTATCTATGTCTAATTCTATATCCTCTAGTACATAGGATATTCGTTTGTTTTCTTGATAAGCAGTTTCTTCATATCCTAATTCTTTTAATATTAAATGAGTTTTATCAAAATCTTCTACTTTTTCTTCCAACTCTAAAGTACCACTAATAGACTTATCATTATATCTATTTTTTATTGTTAAAGTAGTAATTTCTCCATTTGTACGTAAACGTATCCATTTTCCTTCTATCTTTGGTTTAAAATCATATACGAATCTACGTTGAAAATATTCTCCCTTTTTGGTTGCACCTAATTCTTCTAATTTAGAAATTAAGTTATGCACATCAATGTCTAAAACCCTAACCTCATACTCTGTTTCCATAATTCCTCCCAAAAAAAGCATCCATAATGTAAGGACGAATAATCGCGGTACCACCTTACTTTATGAATGCTCATACACTTAAACTTGTAACGTAAGTTAAACGTTTATTTTTACTTTATTCAAAATAAAACATCAGAAGTGATCTATAATTGTTTTCATTACTGGTTTGCACCAATCACCAGCTCTCTAAAAATCCCGCAATTATCGTCTTCCTCACTTGTTTTAAAAGTTCATTTTATCCATATCTTCAATAATTGATAGTTCAGTATCTACTAATTGTTTTACCCTACTCTTGAACAGTCTTACGTTTCTACGAAGCATATTGGCCTCTACTTCCACTTTTTCTGCCCTTAAAAGAGATTCATTTACAATTCGATCAGCATTTCTCTTTGCTTCCTCTATAATAGTAGAGGCGGTAAGTTTTGCATTTTCTTCCATTTTTTTAGAATGCTGTTCCGCTAAAACAATAGCACGTTCCAATACTTCTTTTACTTCATTACGACTAGAAACATTTCTTCCCTGTTTCGTCTGTTCTAATTCTTGAAGCAACTCCTCTATTCTTTTATCCCTTTTTGCAATTTCTTCATCTTTTATAGCAATTTCTTGATTCTTACTATTTATTTCAGAAACCATCTCTTCTACTTGTTTGATAACTCTACTTAAAAAGTCATCCATTTCAGCAGTATTATTCCTGTCAAAAGTATGTTTTGTTTCATTTTCATTCATCAAGACACACCTCATCAAGTGTCATATATTCTAACACAAGTTTATTCTAATTTCAATATTTTTTTACCATTCTGGAGTAATATCATCATTATCATGATTTTCATCATCGCCAGACTCTTCTGTAATTTTGCCTTGTACATTAATATTATTTGGTGTACAAAGGAAAATTCCTCCACCTATCTTTTGTAAGTCTCCACCAATTGCATAAATAGTTCCACTTAAAAAGTCAACAATACGTTTTGCTTGTTCACTAGTTACTCTTTTCAAATTAACTACTACTGTATTTCTCTTCTTTAAATGATCAGCAATTTGTTGGGATTCAGAGAAAGCTCTTGGCTCTAAAAGAATCATTTTAGCGCCACCTTCTTCGGCACTTTCTTCAGAATTTGAGATATAGTATTGATCTTCATCTCCACTAAAAATATCTTCATCATCTTCGTCTCTAAAAACCTTTTTTAAAAAACTCATCTTTAATCCTCCTATCCTGTTTTATCTTACTAAATAACATTTTAACATATTTCTATTGAAAAGAAAAGAATTTTTATTCATTTCATTAGACAAAAAAAGGATATTTTCACATCCTTTTTACTTTAATTTCTCTATTTTTTGGACTACTAATTGATATTTATCAAATCGTTTCTCCACTTTTCCGCTAACCAAAACAATATTTCCCTTTTCTAAATCTTTATTTTCTTCATATAAATTAGAAAAAAGAGTTAAGTCAATCGTGGAAATTTCATCACTGCCTACTAAAAAAGCCATTTTTTGATTTTTCTTAGTTGTAATTTCTTTTACCTTGTCGATATAGACAATAGTACTTATTCTTTTATCAAAATATTTTGGAATATCTTCTATGGATACTGTATTTGGATAATGAGCCTTAATTTCGGTTATAGGATGTTCACTTAAATAAAGACCAAAAATTTCTAATTCTCGTTCCATTATTTCTCTATTAGTATATTCTTCATAGGTAATAATTTCTGGTTCTAAAACAAACTCTTCTGATAAGTCTTTAATTAACTCTCCATAATTAATAATAGCATCTAAATTTTCAAATATAGTCTTACGATTTTGACCAAATGATAAAAATACACCAGCATCATTTAATGACTCAATTACTTTTCTATTAACACTTTTTCCATAGCAACGCTTAATGAAATCATAAATATTTTTAAAAGCTCCATTTTTTCTTTCTTCTAAAATGCTTTTGGTAGCGCTTGAACCAACATTTTTAATATTTGTAAGAGGATAACGAATTCCTTTTTCTTCCCTTTTATATTTTTCCTCACTCTCATTAATATCTGGCTTTAAAATATCAATATGCAATTTATGACATTCATAAAAATATTTCTTAGCCTTAGAACTATCATTCATATCAATTGACAACAAATTAGACATGAAGATAATTGGATAGTGCGATTTTAAATAAGCCATTCTTGAAGATACAATAGAGTATCCCACAGAATGTGACTTGTTAAATCCATACTCCGCAAATTTTACCATCAACTGATATACTCTTTTAATAGTAGATTCTAAATACCCCTTCTTTAAAGCTCTCGCCATAAACTTTTCTTCTTCTTGAAGGAGCAACTCCTTTTTCTTTTTACTCATAGCTTTTCTTAGTATATCAGCTTCTCCCAAACTATAATCAGCCATAATTTGTGCAATCTGCATAACTTGTTCCTGATAAATCATAATTCCATACGTAGATTTTAAAATTGGAATTAAAGAATCATCCAAATAATCTACTTTTTCTAACCCTTGTTTTCTTTTTATGTAAGTTGGAATATTTTGCATAGCACTCGGTCTAAAAAGGGCAATGGCAGCACAGATATCATCAAAGCTATTCGCTTTCAATTGACGTAAAAATTGAATCATCCCCTCTGATTCAAATTGGAATATTCCAAGAGTGTTTGCTTCTTCAAATAATTTCAATGCTTGACTATCTTGATGGGGAATAGTATCAAATGTTAATTGTAAAGAATATGTCGAATTTACTTCACGAATCATATTATGAATAATTGTTAAATATTTTATAGCAAGAAAATCCATTTTTAATAAACCAATTTCTTCTAAATACTGCATATCATAACCGCTAGTATAAAAATTTTGATGAGACATATCTAGTGGAATTACAGTATCCAGGTCTACTCTTGACATAACAACTCCAGCAGCATGTATACTAGTATGTCTTTTTAACCCCTCAAATACTTTTGCAACCTGATAAATCATTTTTAAAGATGGA
>CAZRIC010000096.1:0-861 GCA_964600095.1 uncultured Muribaculaceae bacterium | reverse complement strand
CGTTCTAAATAGATGTTAATTTTAGAACTCTTCAAATTCTCATCTAATGTCAATCTAGAATCAATCATTTTACAAAGTCCATCTATTAAATTTAAATCGATATCCATAGCCCTACCTACATCACGAATGGCTTGCTTTGCCCCTAAAGTTCCAAAAGTAATAATAGGGGCCACTTTCTTTGCTCCATACTTTTCAATACAGTATTCAATCATCTCTTCCCTTTTATCATGTTCAAAGTCAACATCAATATCGGGCATACTAACACGTTCTATATTTAAAAAGCGTTCAAATAATAAATCATACTTTAAAGGATCAACATCTGTAATATTTAAAAGATAAGCTACTAAAGAACCAACAGCACTTCCCCTACCAGGACCAACAATAATATCATGTTCTTTTGCATATTTAATATAATCATAAACAATTAAAAAATAATCACAAAATCCCATTTTTTCAATAACATCTAATTCATGCTTTAATCTTTCCTGATATTTACTACCAACACTACTACCAAATCTTTTCTTTAAACCTTCAATGCATTTTCTCTTTAGATAAGTATAACTATCTACTCCCTCATCATTTTCAAAAATAGGCATCAATTCTTGATGAAATGGAAGTTCTACATTACACAATTCTCTAAATAAATCAAAATCATCTGATAATAGAAATGGGATTTCTTCCTCTTTTTTTAAATAATTGTCTAAACGAGTACTACTTACTAAAGAAAGTGTAACACCTTCTTTGATGGCATCTAAATATTTTACATATTGATTTTCTTCTTTTTTCAAATAGATAGTTTCTTTCATATATAAATAAGTATGCTCTAATTCCTTTAGTTCTTCCTCATTTTTATAAGTTCTA
>CAZRIC010000095.1:1549-5502 GCA_964600095.1 uncultured Muribaculaceae bacterium | reverse complement strand
TCTTTTGGCAGTATAGAAGAACTGAACAAGAGAAATAAACGCTAATACGATAATGGCAATCCAATAATAAACACGAGAATCTTCTACAGCAAATATAGAACTATATCCCTCATGAATAATATCTTGGATTGGCATATATTCTAAGTAGAAATTAAATAACTGTGCAAATAATTTATCATTTTCATTGATTGTATAACCATAATTCTCAGGTAAATTAAATGAATAACTAATCTTGAATTTCGCTAAAGAAGTGGTCTTATAATATTCATAGTTTTCCAAATCCATTGCTAGAATACTATTATCCTTTTTTTGTTTTAATAATTCTTTTATAGAATCATAGCTATCAACAGTAATTCCTTTTTCTACTAGATAATTTTCTATTCTAGTACCTTTTACTACAGAAACTTTCGTTCCTTCTAACGAATGGATTGTTGTAACTGGTAAAGCCCTATTAATATTGGTCAAAATAACAACATTTGCTGTAATCGGAGCAACTGTATCAAAATAATCAACAGTTAATTCATGTACATTATTGCGGAAAGCAAAGTCTACTTTTCCTTCATTGAAAGCAGCAACTAGTGCTTCTTTGTTCTCATATCCTTTGGCATATTCCATATCAATATTAGCAAATTCTGCAAAAGATTTAACAATTTGATAATTAATACCATTTAATTTATTACCTTTTTCAGTATCATAAGCACCATTTTCGTTAAATGCATAGATATAGGATTTCTCACGTAATGTAGTCTTTTCTTTTTCTGTTATATTTTTATGTTCATAGAAAGAATCTAATATATTGTAATTATAAGACTCTTCTAATGATTTTTTACTCCAATTATCATAACTTTTTTTAATAATACCATTTAAAGTTTCGTCTCCCCTTAAAGAGATAACATAATTCTTTGTCATTTCACTAATATGATAAGCAATGTGATAATTTTTTGTTAATATCTCATCTAAATAAAGGCTTTTTAAACCAACTAAAGCATTGATAGATGGTTCTTCTTCTTTTTCGAATTCTTCCATCAATTCCTCTGCTGATGCAAACGCTTTTAATTCTACATTAGCCCCTTCTAAATATTTTTCAACTTGTTCCTTTTCAGATTCTAAAACACCAATGGTTAAATCCTTCATCTCATTTAAATCCGTATACAAATTATTACTTTTGCTAATAACAACATAATTGTCTTTCAAAATAAAAATTTGATTATCTTGAATTTCATCTACTAATTCAATAGTATAGTTTTTATCACTGACATCCTCTAAAGCTTCATAAGCAACTTTATTAAAAGTAATTCCTGTACGATCTTCTAAATCCTTAATAAAGTCAAAGAAGACTCCTTTTCCCATATAAGTAAAACCAGTAATGTTTCTTGGAATATAAATTTCTACAACATTATTTTTATTAGTACTAATCCATCTTTCTTCTTCTGCTGTAAATTTCATAGATGTTTCACGACTTAAATAGAAATATCCCCCTGCCGCTCCAGCTACAATTAATAATATTATCAAAACTAAGAATATTTTCTTTTTCATATGTTCTCCTCACTACCATACGAAATGGCTATTAGACTCTCCATTAATCACCTTATGTTTTGTTCCAATCATCGGTGTTTTTTCGCCACTTCCTTCGCCTGTCCAATTAATCCACAATTCTAAATCATAATATTTTAATTCTTCTTTTGTGAATGCCTCTAATAATTTATCAGACATTTCTTTTACCTTTTTTACATCTACACTTGCATCTACATTTACAATAATATCAATTAAATTGCATTTTACATCTACTGTAGAAAGCTCCATTTTTTCAAAGCCTTTTACTGCTACTTTTACTGCTTCTTTTCTCTCGTCTGTTATCATGATACTTTCGGTAAGTTCACAGCGATCTCCATAAACACTTTCCTTACTATCAGGATTCAAATAAGCTACCATTTTGTGTAATGCCACAAAACAAATTATTAAAATAATAACAATAACTGCTAAAATAGTTACTTTTTTCTTATGTTTTTTTAAAAAAGAAAGAATCTTTTCCATAATCCACCTCAATTACTATTATACTATATTTTTGTTAGATAGTAAAATCTTTTAGACATCTCTTTACAGTATAAAAAAAGAGGATTATTCCTCTTCTTGTAATGCTTCTTTTTCTTTTGCCTTTAATTTTGTCAATACTTCTTTACAAACATCATTCGTTTTATCACGAATAGCAGTTGCTGTTTTTTCCATTACTGGAGTTCCTTTTTCAACTACATATTGAACTAATTCTTCAGCCATATCTTGAAGTTTCTTAGCTTTTGATTTTGCAATAGACATTACTTTTTCTTTGTCTAAATCTTCAATACTTTCCTTAATTTCAGCAATTTTAATTTCGATACTTTCCTTTACATCATCCATATCTAATTCTTTTGCTTTTTTATATAGTTCTTGGCACTTTTCTTTTAATTCAGCTCTTGTTTCACTACCTTTTTTAGGAGCGAATAATACACCAATCCCTGTTCCAATTGCTACTCCAGCAATAAATTTTCCTAAGCCACTTTTTTTCTTCGTTTCTTTACTCATTTTTACCTTTTCCTTTCCTTGTTCTATGAAATATAAAACTAATTACATTTGATATACCACTAATAACCTTATCACTTACATTAGCTGCATAATCTGTCATTCTATCAATAATATCAAAAAGACCATCTACTCTTATCATTTTACTATTAACATCATCTAATACTTGATCTACTTTATTTAAAGTCTTAATTAATCTTATGACTAATACTGTAAGCGCTATGACAAAAATAATCAAAACTATATAAAGAATGATTGGTAATGCCATTTCTAAATCTATCGTCATTATTCATCCTCCCCTTCTTCATACATAGAATCAATTAAATTGAATAAGTCGCTCTCTGCTAAATCCTCTTTTTTTTCTTCCTCTTTTGGAAGTGTCTTTTTTTCTTCTTTTGACTTTTTTTCTTTTTCTTTCTTTAATAGTAAATTATCTAGTTCTTTAGTTAAGTCCATCGTAATCTCTTCTAATTTACGGACGTCTTTTTCTGGTTCCTTTGCATTTTCTTTAGCAGATTGTTCTAATTCATCAAATAAATCTACATCATCTACTACTTCTCTTTTTTTCGTAGATGGGTTAGAAGTGATTGTTTCCTCTAAATCGTCCTCTAATGTTCCATATGCTTTATTACGAATAGAATCTACGCTAAGACCATCAATTGACTCTCGTGGAGTATCACTATTTTTATCAATAATATCTTCTTTATGATAATTCTTATCTAATACCCCATAAACTGGAGAAATAATGGGTGTTGGCTTAAAGTTTTGCTTTTCCTTATGAATAATAGTAGTACTACTATAATTTCCTCCATAAGGTTTAGGTCCTTCTTCTTTCTTTACTTCTTCAGTCATTTTTTCAGTTTTTAATTTTTCTCTATTTTCTCTACTCTTCTTTGGAGCCGCTAAATCTTCAAAGTCCCTATCTGTAAAAAATACTGGGCTTTTCACTTTTTCTTCTGGTAAATCAAAGTCATCCTCTAAAGGATCTTCTTCCACTATTGGTGCTGCTGGCTTTTCTACTCTCTTTTTTCTTTGCACACGTTCAACACTTGGAGAATCGATTGGAACACTTCTTACTTCTTTTTTGATTTGTTCTACTTTGATTTCGTCTTCTTCCTCTGTAACTTCCTCTGTGAAAATGTTTTTCAATTTATCTACTAATCCCATAATCCACCTTTTCCTTTTTTAATCATCATCATATACTGTTAATCCAAAATTATTTTCATTCTCTTCATTTTTTGCAAATACCTCATATTTTTCTTCTTTGTTCGTAAAGTACTCATCATCCAACATCAAACTAATTACATCTGAATTAAATTGAATGGTAGATAAAATATACGCAGAATTTAATATTACATCATTTAAATCTTCTTTACTAACAACAGCTTCTATTTTAG
>CAZRIC010000095.1:0-1539 GCA_964600095.1 uncultured Muribaculaceae bacterium | reverse complement strand
TTTTCTTCTATCTCAACATAGCCAGACTGTTTGAACCCATCTTCTTTCGATATTTTTCTAGAATAATAAATATCAGACTTTTCTTCATATTCAACAGCCGTATCATTATAATAACTAATGGCATCTACATATAAATAATAATAATTTCCCTTAGAATAGAGCTTATCATTTAAATCATCTGTATCAATATAAGTTACTCCCCTTGGAACATAGTACTTATATCCTTTTCCCACTCGATTATAAAGAGAATTATCTTTCGATAATACTACATCCACTATCGTATTTATATTATTTGTATTAATTCTAACAACAGTACAACCTGTTACTAAAAAGATGAGAAGAATGGCTAATATTCTTTTCATACCCCACCTCTATATTTCATTATACCAAAAACATCTAACAATTTCTAGCATTTTCTATTTTTTCTCTACTTCTTTCGTCACTTCTATCCTATAAATAGGAAAACCTAAGTTATGAAACCTAGTTTCATACTCAGTAGGAATGTTATCTTTTAAGTTTTCTTGATAGATATCTAAACATAAATTGTCAATATGATATCCATACTCTACTAATTCTACCAAAGAAAATTCAAAAAGATGTCGATTATCTGTCTTCATGATTATTTTTTTTCTACCCTCAAAAATAGAATCATACTTTTTTAAAAAAGCAGTACTAGATAATCTACGATTAGTATGCCTATTTTTAGGCCAAGGATCCGAAAAATTTAAATAAATGGTATCAACTTCTTTAAAAAAAATATTTTCAATATTAGTAGCATCTGCACGAATAATTTTTAAATTAGGATACTCTAATCCTTCTAATTTTTCTATCGCCCTAACTACGACACTATCAAACTTTTCAATACCAATAAAATTAATTTCTGGATATCTCTTCGCATTTTCTATTAAAAAAGAACCTTTTCCCATTCCTATTTCAACATGAATAGGATGATTATTTTCAAATAGAGAATGATACTTTCCTTTATATTCCAAATAGCTCAAAACAACATAAGGACTATTTTCAATTTTTTCATTAGCTCCTTTGACATTTCTAAGTCTCATAAACTCACCAGTGTTATTATACCACAAAAGAGTAAAATAGGCACATCTTCTAGCAAGTTACATATAATGAATTAGACTAGGAGGTAAATATGAAAAAAGATAGAAATTGTTCTGGTAATATGGGAGGAATGCCTATCTATGGAGTAAGTATGCCTATGATGATGCCACCACAACCACCAACTATGATGTATTCTAACCCTAACTATTCTACCAGTTATTCTACAACACCATCTCAAAATACTGTTTCTGCCTATAATAATGTAGAACAACAAATGAATAATATGCAACAACAAATTAATATGTTAGATAGTCGTATTAGTAAATTAGAGGGCAAAACAACGTCATCTATTACTAACAAGTATAGTGATTCTAACTACTATATGTTATAATTTCTAACAATACATTCATACTATCATTAGAAAGGATGAATGTATGAATATAGATATTAGAAAAAGCATTATTTCCAATTTTAAAGATT
>CAZRIC010000094.1:705-5537 GCA_964600095.1 uncultured Muribaculaceae bacterium | reverse complement strand
TTGCTTATCGTGTCCATAGTGGAGTTGGAGATACAATGGTTGGAGCATTAGTAAATGGAAATATTGTTCCACTAGACTATGTCTTAAATGATGGCGATATTATTAAAATCAATACCAATAAAAATTCTTCTGGCCCTTCTCGTGAATGGATAGATATGGCTTATACTTCTCAAGCACGAAATAAAATTAAAAGCTTCTATAATAAGATTGATAAAGAAGAATATTTAAAAATGGGAACAGAATTGCTTCAGAAGGAAGTTCGTAAAAGAAAGATTCCTTTTGCAGAATTTTATAGTTCTGAAAATATCGCTAAAATGTTAGAGGAGTTCCATTTAGGTGATATGAATGAATTACATATTAGTATTGGAAATGGAAAGTTAACAGCTATTGCGGTAGTCAACAATTATACAAATGATAGTCGTACAAAAGAAGAGATTATTTTAAATAAAGTAACAAAGGGAGAAAATAAAAAAATAGCCGTTAAAAATGATATAATTGTAGAAGGTATTGATGACATTAAAGTAAATGTAGCATCTTGTTGTAAACCTATTCCTGGAGATGATATTGTGGGCTATATATCTAAGGGAAATGGTATCAATGTTCATAGAACTACCTGTCCAAATATTAGTGATTTAGAAGAACGTATTATAGGCGTTTCATGGAATGAAGAAGTATCTAAAAAATACTCTACTGATATTTTAGTAAGAGCATCCGAAAATAAAGATTTGTTATTGGCAATTATTTCTAAAACATCTGGTAGTGATGTTAGTATTCAAAGTATTAATACGATTCATACAAGTGGTAATTACATGTTTACTTTAAATGTGCTAACAAGTGATACAGAATCTTTAGAAAAGTTTATGACCGATTTGCGAACAATCAATAATATTGTGCAAGTAGAAAGGATTATACATTAATGAGAGTAGTAGTTCAAAGAAGTTTACATTCAAAAGTAGTGGTGGAGGAAAAAATAGTAGGAGAAATTTCATCAGGTTTAGTTCTTTTAGTAGGATTTACTCCTGGCGATACAGAACTAGATATTGATTATATGGTAAAAAAGGTTTTGAATTTACGAATTTTTGATGATGAAAATGGTGTAATGAATAAATCTATATTAGAAGTTGGGGGATCTATTTTAAGTATCTCACAATTTACTCTATATGGAGATGCTAAAAAAGGAAACCGTCCAAGTTATATAAAGGCAATGCCTGGAAGTGAAGCTACTAAGTATTATGATTTATTTAATCAGAAATTAAGAAATCAAATAGAAGTACAAACAGGAATTTTTGGAGCCGATATGAGAGTAGAAATTACCAATGATGGACCGATTACTATTTTGCTAGAAAGTGGGGAAAAACATGATTAAAAGAGAAAGAATCGATTATAAATTAGTCAATCTAGCTTTAATAGCCTTAATAGTTTGTTTAATTTATTGGACAGGAAATTTATGGATAGATGCTGTTAATAAAATCATTGCTATTTTAACACCTTTTGTAATTGCTTTTGCTCTTGCTTATGCAACGCAACCAATTGTTTTAAAGATGCAAGAAAAGGGGATTCCTAAAGGTTTTGCAATCGCAATTCTACTATTTGTAGAAATAGCTTTTATAGTTTTTGTTGGATATATGATTACTAATGTTTTAGTTAGTCAGTTATCGGGATTATTTTCTGGTATATCTGAATTTTTAAATGAGTTATCCTTGAAAGATTGGGATATCAATTTGTCAGAGCTTCAAGGTACTTTGAATGAACAATTTTCTAGTATTATGTCAGATATTACGAAATATGTATCTGATGGAGCAATTAATTTAATTGGTAGTTCCATTAATTTTCTTGGTAAAGTTTTCTTTGGTATGGCTGCTTATGTATATTTTTTAATAGATATGGATAAGATTCGTTTCGAAGTAAAGAAATTCTTTAAAAAGAAAAAGAAAAAAACTTATGATTACGTAAAATCTTTAGATATAGGAATGAAAAATTATCTAAGTGGATTAGTAGAAGTAATGATTATTTCTGTATTTGAATATGGAATTGCTTATTCTATTATTGGGCATCCTAATGCCATTTTATTAGGATTTTTAGCAGGCGTTGCCAATATGATTCCTTATTTTGGAGGAATTGCTTGTAACTGTATTGCTGCCATTACTGCTTTTGTAGTAAGTCCAGGTTTATTTGTACGTACTTTGATTACTTTCTTTTTACTATCTAGTTTAGATAGTTATGTAATCAATCCTACTGTATATGGAAAAACAAATTCTATTCATCCACTTCTTACTATTTTTGTAATGTCAGCTGGTAGTATGATTATGGGAATTACAGGAATATTTATTTCTTTCCCAATTGCTATTATCTTAGTAACTACTTATAAATATTACTGGGATTCTATTAGTGATAGAGTAGAAAAAATAATAGAGACAAATAAACAAGAAGAAACCATTTAGTTTCTTTTTTCTTGTTATTCTAGTTTCTTTTTGATATAATACAAACACAAAGGAGACTTCTTATATGACAATTGAGCCAGTCATTGGTATACAAAAGAAAGCTGCAACAATATCAGAAAAGGAGTTTTCCTCTTTTTCCATATTTTCAACATCAGCCATGTTGAGAGAATATTTTGTACAATATGGTTATCATTTTATTGGTTTTTATTATGGGAACAAGGATATTATTGTTGTAAAAGATAATAATTTGGAAGATGCTGCGTTAACTGGAGACTATAACGTTTATCATGCTTTTTGTTATCGTAGTGGGAAAATAGTTGAAAAAAGATTGTCTGTTGTAGATGCATTAAGTAATTCTCTTCATTTAGATGAAATTAAAATTTATTGTTTTACGCATTGCATAGAAGCTTCTTCTAAAAGTATGAAGCTAATTCAAAAATCTACATCAGAAACTGTTTTAGAAGCAGAATCTCTTGTTTTTATTGATAATGATAAAGTATTAGTGAATAATTTTGGAGTAGAAGGTATTTTTTCTATTTCTGATAATACTTATTATCCGATTGTGAAGCAAGAAGTATCTATTTATTCTGGCAAAAATCCAGAACAGTTTGTTGATATGAGAGATGGTATGTATGTTACTTTTCAAAATACTATTCAACCTATAAATGTTAATAACGCTAATTTATTAGAAATTGTTTCTCTTTATCCTTATGGTGAAAAGCTTGGAAATAAACTGCGATTATTAACTTATCCTATTCGTTATGGTATTTTTTATCAAAATTTAGATTCTACTCTTACTAAATGGTATGGATCAAAAGAAGAAAGAGATAAAATATTAGAAGATTTAGGAATATTAGTAGAAAAAACATTAGAAGGAAATTATGTAAAAGTGAAGAATATTGACTAATGATAGAAAAGTCTATATACTATTATTATTATGAGGTGAATCATGAAATTAGGAATTAAAGAGTGGGTTAAAAAATTCAGTGAGGTCCACTTTCGACATTAGAATCTAAAAGTTAATAGGTTTTAAAAAAGGAAAGAGGAGATTAGAATGAATGAAAAAGTAGAACCAAGAACATTACCAGGTTTTATGGAGTTATTACCACAAGATCAAATAACATTTAATAAAATGGTAGATACCATTAGAAGTGTATATGAAGAATTTGGCTTTTTGCCATTAGATACCCCAACAATTGAATTATCAGAAGTATTACTTGCTAAAGCAGGAGGAGAAACAGAGAAACAAATTTATCGTTTTATGAAGGGAGATACAGACTTATCCCTACGTTTCGATTTAACTGTTCCTTTAGCACGTTATGTTGCAGGTCATTATAATGATTTGATATTTCCATTTAAGCGTTATCAAATATCTAAAGTATTTAGAGGAGAAAGACCTCAAAAAGGTAGATTTAGAGAGTTTTATCAATGTGATATAGATATCATTGGAAATGATAATCTAGATTTAATATATGATGCAGAAATTCCATCTGTTATTTATTATGTATTTCAAAAATTAAATTTAGGAAAATTTACAATCCGTATTAATAATCGTAAAATTTTAAATGGTTTCTTTGAAAGCTTAGGATTATTAAATAGTTCATCAGATATTTTACGAGTAATAGATAAAATTGATAAAATAGGTCCTGATGCGGTAAAAGAGGAATTAAAGAATTTGGAATTAGAGGATAGTCAAATTGATGGGATATTAGGCTTTTTAGCAATTCATGGAACAAATGAAGAAAAGATAAATGCTTTAAAAAATTTAAAAATTACGAATGAAACTTTCCAAAGTGGATTAAATGAATTAGAGACAGTAGTAGAATCTTTAAAGAGCTTTTCAGTGAAAGAAGAATATTTTCAAATTGATTTAACAATTGCTAGAGGGTTAGATTACTATACAGGAACTGTTTATGAAACTATTTTAGATGATTATCCAAAACTTGGTAGTATTTGTTCTGGTGGAAGATATGAAAATTTAGCGGATTATTATACAGAAGAACATTTACCAGGTGTTGGAATTTCTATTGGTTTAACAAGATTATTTTCTCAATTAAAAGAGATTGGCTTAGTAGGCGAGGAAAAGTCTACTATTAGTCAGGTTTTAATTGTTCCAATGGATAAGGAGAACAATGCATATGTATTAGAAACTGCAAGTAAGCTAAGAAATAGTGGCATTAAAACAGATGTTTATTATCAAGATAAGGGCATGAAACAGAAAATGAAATATGCAGATAGATTAGGAATTCCTTATGTCTTAGTTATTGGAGAAACAGAAGTTCAAGAGAACAAAGTAGCATTCAAAGATATGATAACAGGAAGTCAAGAATTAATAACAGTAGATGAAGTTATAGAAAGATTGACAAACTGTTAAAAAAGGATTAAAATGTA
>CAZRIC010000094.1:0-695 GCA_964600095.1 uncultured Muribaculaceae bacterium | reverse complement strand
TTGGAAGAGTATACTTTTTCCTATTACTAGAGAGCTGATGGTTGGTGCAAATCAGTTAATAGCAAAGTAGAAGACACCAAACGTTAAATAACCGTAATTCTGCGTTAAAGAAAGAAAAGAGCATAGAAATTCTATGAAGTAGGGTGGCACCGCGATTATTCGTCCCTATCTTTATAGAATTTTTTTATTTGTTAGGAGGAAGAAAATGAAAAAAATACAAAATGCTACACTATCTAAAGAAAATGTAGGAGAAGTTGTAGAACTATATGGATGGGTAGCAAAAAAGAGAAATCTAGGTGGTTTACTTTTTATTGATTTAAGAGACCGTAGTGGAATTGTTCAATTAGTTATTAGGCCTGAGGATGCTTGCTATACGGTAGCAGAAACAGTAAGAAATGAATATGTTTTAAAAGTAGTTGGCAAGGTCTTAGAAAGAGAAAGTAAGAATGAAAAATTAGCGACTGGTGAGATTGAAGTTCAAGTGACAGACTTTACTATTTTAAATTCTTCTTTAGAGTTACCATTTGAAATCAGTGAAGATACTACTGCTTTAGAGGATACTAGATTAAAATATCGTTATTTAGATTTGAGAAGAACAAGATTGCACGAAATTATGAGATTACGTCATAAAATTACGATAGCAACTAGAAACTTTATAGATAAAGAAGCCTTTTTAGTAATAGAAACACCAATTC
>CAZRIC010000093.1:0-5574 GCA_964600095.1 uncultured Muribaculaceae bacterium | reverse complement strand
CTTCAATGGAATACCATATTGGTACAATGATTGAAATTCCAAGAGCTGCTTTAACAGCTGATGAAATTGCTAAAGAAGCTGAATTCTTCTCATTCGGAACAAATGATTTAACACAAATGACATTTGGTTTCTCAAGAGATGATGCTGGTAAGTTCTTAAAATCTTACTATGAAACTAAGATTTATGAACAAGATCCATTTGCAAGAATTGATCAAAATGGTGTAGGTTCTTTAGTTAAAATTGCTGTAGAAAAAGGAAAATCTACAAGACCAAATATTAAACTTGGTATCTGTGGAGAACATGGTGGAGATCCATCAAGTGTTGAATTCTGCCATAATATAGGATTAACTTATGTTTCTTGTTCACCATTTAGAGTACCAATTGCTCGTTTAGCTGCTGCTCAAGCTGCTATTAAGGAAAAACAGGCATAGGAATTAGGCTAAGAATGATTAACTTAGCCTTTTTTTGTAAAATAGTAGTGAGAAAAATTTATAAAGCATAATGAATTTGATTTATTCTATAAAAAGATATCTTTATCATTGCAATTATTCTTCATTTTATATATAATAGAATTGGTGATAATATGAAGGTATTATGTATTGGACATGCTGCTTATGACATTACAACACCTGTAGATACATTTCCTAAGGAAAATACAAAAAACAGAGTTCAAGAGAGAATAGAATGTGGTGGAGGTCCTGCTGGAAATGCTGCCTATCTTTTAGGAAAGTGGGGACTAAGTACTTATTTTGCTGGTATAGTAGGTGATGATTTATATGGACATCGCATTATAGAAGAATATCAAAAAGTTGGTGTAAATACAGATTATTTGCAAGTTAGTAAAAATCACATTACTGCTTCAAGCTATATTATTGCAAATCGTGAAAATGGTAGCAGAACGATTTTAACTTATCGCCCAAGTGATATGAATATGGAAGATGTAGATATTGATATAGATCCAGATATTATTTTAATAGATGGGCAAGAGCCTGAAATATCTAAAAAAATGATAGAAAAATATCCAAATGCAGTAAGCATTATTGATGCTGGACGTACAAAAAGAGCAATTAGAGAACTATGCCGTATGGTAAATTATGTTGTTTGTTCTAAAGATTTTGCTGAAAAGGTAAGTGGTATTTCCATTTACGAAAATGAAAGTCTTGAGCATGCAATTGCAAAATTGGAAAATGAATTTCATACAGAAATTATTGTTACACTAGAAGCTACAGGATGTGCTTATCGTAATGAGGAAGGAAAAGTAGAAATCGTTCCTTCTTTAAAAGTAAGAGCTGTAGATTCTACTGGTGCAGGTGATATTTTTCATGGAGCATTTACTTATGGCATTGCTCAAAACTGGCCTATGAGTAAAATTCTTCGCTTTTCTAATTTAGCTGGCGCTATGTCTGTTACTAGAATTGGCGGAAGAAATTCTATTTTTGAGTTAGATGATATGATAGAAATTTATAATGAAGTTAAGTGACATTTTATTTATTGATCAGTTTCCTTCTCTAGATTTACATGGTTATGATAGAGATTATGCTAGAATAAAGATTAATGAGTTTATTCAGGATAACTTTATTATGAAAAATGAATTTGTAGTGATTGTTCATGGTATTGGAAGTGGCATTTTGAAAAGGGAAACTTTAGAGACTTTAAGAATGAATAAAAACGTAGTAGAATATCAGATATTCAAAGGAAATATAGGCTGTACAATTGTAAAAATAAAGAAAAAATAAAAAAAATTTTAAAAAAGTTGACAATATAAAAAAAAAGTGGTAGTATATGAGCCATCTCGTTGAAAAGGGGGAAATTTTATGTACGAAGAAAGAAGAGAAAGTTTTTCAGTAAGAGATTTAATTTTACAAGTATTATTTATTGTATTATTTGTCTTTATCCTAATTTGGTTATTCCCAACAAAGGATTACATGAAAAAATATATTAAGGATAATAAAGGAAGTAATACAACAATTGTTCAATCAGATTTTGATGTTGATCAATTAGCAGTATTATATAATCAGATATTTGCAAATAATGTCGTTGCTATGAAAGAAGCTGCTGTTGGATACTATACAACAGATAGATTACCAGCTAAAGTTGGTGAATCTGATAAGATGACATTACAACAAATGTATGACAAACATTTAGTACTAAAATTGACAGATAAAAACGGAAACGCATGTGATGTTAATAAATCTTATGTTTCTGTAACAAAATATGAAAATGAATATCAGATGAAAGTTAACTTGAGTTGTGGTAGTGAAGAAGATTACATTATTGTATATTTAGGATGCTATGACTATTGTGATGCAGCAGGTGTTTGTGAGAAAAAGACTCCAACAAAGCCAGTTACTCCATCAAAACCAAGTAAACCAAACAATACAACCGTAAATAAAGTTACAAATATTACAAATAATTATTATTATAATAATTGTGATTGTGAAAAGCCTAAATATTATTGTTCAATCGTAAATGGTAAGTACTATGATGCGAGTGGAAATGAAGTTGATAAAGAAGCGTATGAAAAAGCTTGTACAACACCAAATAAATATTACTGTTCAGTTGTCAATGGAAAATATTATGACGATAAAGGTAATCTAACAGATAAAGCAGGTTATGAAAAAGCTTGTTCTGTTAAATACTATTGTAAAGTTGTAGATGGAAAATATTATGACGACAAAGGTAATTTAACAGATAAAGCAGGTTATGAAAAAGCTTGTTCGACTAAAAAATACATTTGTGAATATAAGAAAGTAACAAATGGTAGTTGGGGTCCATATGGTGAATGGTCATCATGGACAATAACAAAGATTTCATCAAGCGATAATACGCAAGTAGAAACAAAATCAGAAAAAGTTGTAACTGGTTATACTACTGATAGAAAACAAACTGGTACTAAAAACGAGACTTATATCTCAGGATATACAACATCTAGATATATTTCAGGTTATACTACAGAAAAATATCAATCAGGAACAACTACAGAAAAATATATTTCAGGATATACAACGCAAAAAGTACAAACTGGTACTAAGAAAGTCCAAGTAGGAACAACAAAACAAACAACTACTAAGAAAGTTGCTGCTGGTACTACAAGTACCCGTGTATCTTCAGGTTCAGGTAGAACAATACCATCAAATACTAGTGAATATAAGTATGTAAAAACTGGTTCAACTACATCACAAAGTTGCTCAAGTTGTGCTACAGTAACAATTTACACTTGGGATGTATATAAAATTCAAACAGTTTATAGAACAGAAACAGTGACAGTAGACGTTCCAGTATATTCTACTGAACCAGTATATGAAACTAAGCAAGTTCCAGTATACGCAACTAAACAAGTTCCAGTATACTCAACTAGACAAGTTCCAGTATACTCAACAAAGAAAACTCCAGTATATGCTACTAAACAAGTTCCAGTATACGAAGAAGTAAAAGTCCCTGTTTATGGAACACAAGTTTACTATCGTTCAAGAACTAGAGTATATAATGGTGGAACTACAGATATTAAATGGAGTACATGTGATCCAGTTGATACATCTTTAACAAATCAAGGATATTATCAAACTGGTAATGTAAAGGAAGCATAAAGAAAGCGTTGAAAAACGCTTTTTTTGTTTGACAGGAAAAATCTTATATGTTATCATAAATTTAGAATAAGGATAATATAATACTATAATAGGAAGGGGTGTACTGTGAAAGGGACATATCTATTCGACTATGTAAATGAAAATGAATTTAAAAAATTAGAGCGTTCTTTAAAGAAGTACAATATGCTCGCATACAAAAAATTATATTTTGAGTATTACCCAGCCTTAAAGGAAGGAAATTTTTTAGGAAAATTAATTTCTACCAATAAAACAAATGGAACGAAGACTTATGAGTTAAAGCTTCCTACAGATGCACTTTTTTCAAAGGTGCATGGAGATATTAAACTATATTATTTAGTTTATGAAAATGAAAAGATTGTAATGTTGGACAAGTTTGAACCAATGGATATCTTAAGTGAAGGACATGCAAGTGAACTAGTTACTTATAAAGGAGTAATGGTTTCTAAACAACATTCCGATAAAGATATGTTTAAAATTAATTTATTAAATATGTTAGATAAATAAAAAAGGTAATTATTTTACCTTTTTTTATTTTATCTTCTAAATGGATTGTTAGAGATTTATCTTTTTTTTTAAGAACTTAGAATCCAATCAATAATCGCTTTTTTGATAACATGGTATTCTTCTTCTTCAAATTGCATATTTGCTATACAAAATCTTTGATTGGCAATATGGGAACAAAAGATACATTCATGTAAGTTAAAACAATCTTGAATAAATAGAGAATTACTAATTTTATTGGAACAAATTACATGATAGCTATTACTACAATTAACAGAATCATCTACTTTAATGCAGAATAGGGAGGTAGATGTTCTCATAGAAGCTAGTAAAAATTCACTGTCGCCACAAGAGTCACAATAAATAAGATTTTTTGAATCCCTGCAGTCAGTAGAGCGATAAACATTTTCAGAACGATAGATAGTATCACTTTTAGTGACTTGAATAGAATCATATACTCGTTCTGTAGTTGTTAAATTAATAGTATTCCATATGGCAATAATATCTTGTAAATTGTGAACTTCTTGTTTAGAAAGCATCCATCCTATATCCACATCTCTTTTTTCCATATTATCAAGAGTAATAAATTTTCCACTACTAATAGAATCAGCCCAAGTAATTTCTCCTGTTGTTGAATCATTTACTTGTTTTGGAAGTTTGACATCAAAAGCAAATTTTTCTAATACCTCTTCTAATGAAAAAGGATTTTCTTTATTAAAAACGTTGTTAAATATTTTATTAACAATCTCTAGTGCTAATTTATCATTCATAATTATTTCCTCCTTTACTAGACGATTGGTTTTTTAAGATTTCTTTTAAATTTATAGTATTATCTATTTGAAATTGAAAGTTTTTTGTTGTTAAATTTGGTAAGCTTTCTTCCTTTTGAACTTCAGGCTGATAAATTCTAGGAATACTATTAAAGTCCATTGTTTTAGCTTTAAATGCAGGAAGTAAAATTCCATTAGAACTAACTCGGATGACACATTCTCGATTGTTTAGTTCTGATAACATTTTTATTTTTTCTTCTGCTGTATCATTTAGTGGAATTTTCATAGGAAGATGATTTGACAATAAAGAGGCATCTGTTCTAGAAACTCTAAAAAGATAATAATTGATAACATTTGCAAATATAGAATCTTTTAGTTCACTGCTTATTTGGTTAAAATATTGACTTGCTAAAACTAATGATAAATTATATTTTCTAGCTTCTGATAGAAATTTAGATAAAATAGGATTTTCAATAACAGCTACTTCGTCGATGATAAAAATAATATGTTCTGGAAATTCATAGCTCTGAATAAGGGTAAGAAGTTGTTGCATAATTAATCCAGAAATCGTTTTTACACTTTTATCTCCTAATTTTGTCTTATTTAATGAAAAAATAGTGAGAAAATTATTTTGAATAGTATCTTTCAATGAATTTTCAATAGACATTTTATTAAATACTGGTATCATTTCCATT